>USMR01000154.1 GCA_900555815.1 uncultured Collinsella sp. | reverse complement strand
CTGTCGAGCCCTTTTTAACCCCTCGGAGACTAAAGAGAGAACAAGCGAGCGGTAACCGTCTCGGGAATTCCCTGGCTGTTACGCACCGTTGCGTACGTTAAGAACGAGTTCGATTTACCCGCCGTAGCAGGATAATCGCCATACTCCAAAGCTCGGTCGGGTGACAGAAGCGAGCCGTAGGTCTTAGCCGAAGTGTCAATCAAAAAATGCGACGCCTGAACTTTAACCAGGTATTTGTTTTTCCTTCCCGCAGCGCACGCGAGCGGCTCACGCGAAAGGAAGAGATACGGCCCGCCCTCGCTACCGATATAGGTGCCCATATTGCCCAGGCTACCCACACCGCTATACGTCGCCTCAATGGAGAACACGAAGGTGTCGCCCATATACACGGCCTCGAAAGGCGAAACCGACGAAGGAAGCACCAGCTGAGCTCGCTTCGTGTTGTTGCCGTCAGTCAGGTCGATCGCCGTCATACCGTAATAGACGCCCTCGTCATTGCGCACGCGGGGCGAGATGGTCAGGATGCCATCGCTCACACGCGGGGCGGATGCGAAGCGGCCCGTCGACTTCCAAATAATCTCAGGCTTGGACTCGCTGGGCGACTGACGGTAGCAGCACGAATCGCTACTCGTCTTGGTGCCGCCGGACGAAGGCATCTTATACCAGATGACCGACGACCCATACGCTGTGAAGAGCGGCGGATCGTAGTTTTCGCCACCGCGGTCGAGCTCGACAGCGTTGCCGGTAAGGGAGGAGCCTACAAGGTTTTGCGCATAGAGTTTCCAGGACGCATTGGCAAAGTTCATCTCGACCCACGCGAACACGCCATCACCCGCGCGAACGTCGTAAAACGCATAGCCGGTTCCCTCAATGGGATCCTCGATAAGTGTGGCAAGCGAGCCATCGCCCAGATTGAGCACACCAAGCGTATTGGCATGCAGGGCAGAAGCAGGCGCCATCATCGCGGCAGCGTAGTCGCCATCGCAGTAGTACAGCAGCGTGCCCAGCGGCAGTGTCCACGAGGCCGCTGGCTCAAGATCGATATCGACAGCTTCGTACTCATCGGTGATCGAGACAATCTTCGAATCGTCCTTGATAACCTGCGGCTCGCCAGCGACGTCATCACTCGTGCCCGTTTTTTTCGAGCAACCGGCCAGTACGGCAGCAGCACCGGTAGCGGCGCCACCCAGCACAAAACCTCGACGCGTTATTCCATTCTTAAAGCGATCAGCGATGCTCATTAGGCGATCTCTGCGCGAGCGGCCTCGATAGCGCGCGTAAGCTGATCGGCGCAAGAGGTCTTTTTCATACCGCAGGTATTACCGGCGAGAACCTCGATTACGCGATCGGCGGGAGCGCCTTCGACCAGCCTGGAGATGGCCTTGAGGTTGCCATCGCAGCCGCCGGTAAACTCGACGCCCAGCACCTTGCTGCCATCGTCAGAGAGATTGAGGTGAATATTGCGAGAGCATACACCCTGAGGCTTGTAGTCAAAACTAATCATTGAGATCCCCTCTCAGAAAGAAATTTCAGACGTCTATTATCCCCGCCTGGACCGACTTATTATCGCAAGCACCGATTCAACATCCTACGATGCTTGGACTGGCGGGGGCAAGATTAGCAGTCCGCACCCTGTACGTGGACCATGCGCTTCTCCCGATACATATTGTGGTCGGCGACGCGATATACATCGGCCAGCGTATTTCCAGCCGTCTCGACGGTCGCCACGCCAATCGATGCGCTGACCGTCAGGGTCTCATCGCTTACCGCGGCAAGACCGAGACGAAGATCCTGTTCCAGCCCGAGCGCAGACTCGTTGTCAGTATGGGGGCAAACCAGCAAAAACTCGTCGCCGCCAACGCGCATCGGCAGGTAATCCGCACCAGCCACCCGCCGCAGCACGGACGCCGTCCGTCGCAGCAGTTCATCCCCCATCTCGTGACCATAAATGTCGTTGGTCCGCTTGAGATAATTACAGTCCACCATAATCACGCTCACTGGCAAGTCCTCGTTTACCAGGCTATCTCCACGCGATTCCAGATAGTTGCGGTTGCGAAGCCCCGTCAGTTTATCTTGGTATGACAGCTCCTCGGCATGCTTGACCATCGATATGTTGTGCGTCGCCACGACGACCGAATCCAGGCGGCCTTGCTCATCGCGATGCTGGGGGACAACCTGTAGCGAGTACCAAGTGCCTCGACAATCTCGCACCTCGGCAGCCAAGTACGGTACGCCCTCCATGCGTTCACGAAGCGTACTTATATCTACGAGCCCCACAACCGCTTCGCGGCTTTCGGGGCTCACGATATCCCGGCAGACCGTGTCCATAAAGTCATATGCCTCGCTATGCTCGGCAAACATCTTCGCTATCGCCGGCGACATATTGATTCCCTCGATCTCGAGGGTGTCAAGATGCAAAAGGAAGGTCGAATCGTAGATGGCGCTTATGGCATTGATAATGCCGAGCTGTTTATCCTTTTCGACCAAATTGCGGTGGTCAGCGATATTTCGAGCCAACAGTACCACGACCCAAAACGCAAGGCACACCAAGACGCCGACGGCGACAAATGAAATCCTGTCAGACATGACCTCAGATTTGGGATATAGCGCAAACAGGCGGTAGTCCTTATATGCCGCACGCACGGCATACCATTTGTCTCCTCGATATTCGATGCGCGTCAGGCCGTCTTCTTTCCACTCAACTCCTGTACTGGTGAGGAGTCGGGCGAGCGACACGTCAGCATCGGCACTGTTGGATGAGACAATCTCCGCATCCTCCATAACAAGCACCATGGGACTTTGGTGGAAGGTGTTGTTCGCAAGCACATCGGCTATGGCATATGAATAGTCATCCGCCGTATCGGGAACAAATGAGCGGTATGCCAGGGCAACGCCGTCGCCATACGGAACAGCACAGACGGCAAACACAACACCACGGCGCTCGACGACAGTTGAGTAGGACACTTTGGAACCTTGATACATCGATGTGACCGGCGAACATGCCAGCTCCTCTCGCCACAACATGAGCGGATCGCGACCATCGATGTCGTAGTGGGCGGCCATATGACCGTCGGAGTCCATGACCATCAGCCCCGAAAGGTTCTCGGCATGGACATATTGCTCGATAAGATCGTCGTTAACCTCAACGCGACCAGGGGGCAGGAACGTCGCAAACGATTCGACCGCAGCATCCAAATCGTGCGTCGCCTCGGTTTTTCTTCCCTGTTCGTAGCGATCATATTTTTCGCAAGCGTTTTCCAAAAACACCATGGCCTCTTGACCGAATCCAAGCGTTTTATGGAGGCAGCGATGCGTGCCGACCATAAACAGCAGATTCAGCAAGACAATGCTGGCAACAACGCTGACGGCTATGACAACCAGGTTCTTTTTGTGCAAGAGGCGCTCATCATTTGTCATGAATTCGCTCCTTGCTCACTCGTCGTCGCTCCCGCCTTGTAATTGCCCAAAATACGGTCAATCGTGCCATCTCGATCCATGTCGAACAGCGCGGTATTGAGATCCTTTACGACCGGTCCTTCATAGCAGTTCTCAAACGCGACACCCAGGTCAACCGTCATAACGTTGTCAGCGAACACGCGATAAAGGCCGGGGTACTGGGCAACGAGTCGGTCAAGCGACCGTACGTCCGCCATCCAGCAGTCCACATATCCTTTGGCTAGAGCCGCTTTGCAGAGCTCGGCAGAGCCATACGATTTGATTTGAACGTCCGGCGAGATCCCCAGATCCCCCGCAAGCAATCGACGCTCACTCACCGAGCCCGCAATCACCGCAATGGTCTTGCTTCCATCGAGATGCGACAAGGACTTGATGCCGCTCGTCTTCTTGGCGGCAACCGAGACCGTCACGGTTAGATACGGCTCGG
>USMR01000153.1 GCA_900555815.1 uncultured Collinsella sp. | reverse complement strand
TTGCGTGCGGAACTCGCGACAAACTTAACCCCCGCCCTCAGCCCCGGAAGCCCTCCCTGCCGTCACATTATTCAACCAGTTTTGCGGGCGTGCGCCGCTGCGCGGCTAGCCCGCATGCTCCTCGGCGGGGTTGGTCTGATGGATCTTGTTGAACTTCCGCCTTTGGCTCAAATGGAAACGGGGGGACGCATCTGCATCCCCCGTTTTTGTTGTGATTACTCTAGGTCAATAAACTTAGTGCTTAGGATCTTGCCGTCTTTTACTAGCATTCTGGCCATGGTGGGGCCTCGGGTGCCTCTGGGGTAGCTGGCGCTGCCCGGGTTGAGGACTAAGCAACGGCCCACTTGGGCTTCTTTGGTTACGTGGGTGTGGCCGTTGATGGCTACGTCTACGGATCCCACCGGAAGGTCTTCGCGGTAGTGGGCTACGGCGAATTTGAGGCCTTCGTAGGTAAAGAGCGCAAGACGGTCTACATCGGGACCGTAGTCGCGGTAGTAATCGTTGTTGCCCAGTACGGCCCGCACGGGGGCGATGGTGCATAGGTGCTCGTAGTCTATCTCTGACGTGAGGTCGCCGGCGTGGATGATCAGGTCTGCGCCCTCAAGCTCATCCAAGAGCGCAGGCGATAAATAGCCGTGGGTGTCCGAGATGATGTCGATACGCTTGGCGCTTGCACTGTTCATGGGATCCCTTCCGCAAAAAACGATTCGGCAGATACATACAAAAAGGCCCCACGGCTCCGCAGACGATGGGTCTACAGGGCTGCGGGGCCAGTGTGCTAGAGACTCAGAGCCTTCTTGAGCGGCACGACGCGGCGGCGCGAAACCGGCACGCGTTCGTCGACGCCCGTAATGCCCAGCTGGATGGCGCCCGAGGGCACCGTCTCCACATCCGTGACGCACGCCAAGTTGACGATATAGCGGCGGTGAACACGGAAGAAGCCAAAGTCGCAGAGCTTGGCCTCAAACTGCGCCAGCGAGGTCGTCGACAAAAAGCGATCATCGACGGTATAGATGCAGGAGTATTCGTCCTTGGCCATAATAAAGCGAATGTCGTCCACGGGAATGAGCACCTTGCGGCCGCCCTTTTCCACCGGGATACGCTCGATGGTCACCTTGCTGTCCGTAACCGGCTTGGTGCGTTGCATGACCTTTTCGATCGCGCGATCCAAGCGAGCTTCCTCGACCGGCTTCATCAGATAATCGACGGCATCCACGTCGAATGCCTCGACCGCATGGTCACTATACGCAGTCACAAACACGATCGCCGGCGGATTTTTGAGCTTATGCAGCGCCTCGGCAAGTTGCAGGCCCGAGGCACCGGGCATCGAGATATCGAGAAACACGACATCCACGCGACTTTCCATAAGCATCTCGATGGCGGAGCGGACGCTCGACGCCTCCGTGATCGTGCCGATCTTGCCCGTTTGCTCGAGCAGGAAGCGAAGCTCCGAGCGAGCCGGCGCCTCATCATCCACAATCATCGCACGCAGCATAGGGATAAAACCTTTCGTCAACTAACTACGCCGGGCATCCGTCGCATGACGTTGAGCCCGTAGCCTTTTATTTTACTCTTGAATGTCGAAGATGCTCTCTGACAAATCAAGATGAAGGAGCACTTTGGTGCCCTTGCCCGGCGCCGATTCGACGCGCGTATAGGAGTGCGGCCCATAAAAGCGATGGATGCGCTCCGAAATATTGTGCATGGCCACACCAGCGCCGCCGCCCTGGGGAGAGCTGGCGTCGGGACGGGCAGAGCGCTCGTCAAACAGTCTGGCGGCGGTACCCTCATCCATGCCCACGCCATTATCGGCCACGGCAATCAAGATTGCATCCTCGCCGTCTTGGTGAACGGTCACGTCGATCCTCAGGGCGTCGTCATCGCCCATACCATGACGTACGGCGTTCTCGACAATCGGCTGGATCACGAACGCCGGCACCAGCGTATCTTCTACGTCCTCGGACACATCGAACGTCGCAAGCACGCGGTCCTCGCCAAAGCGGGCCTTCTCAAAGGTAAGGTAGCGCTTGGTCTGTGCGACCTCGCGCGAGACCGGAATAAGCGATCCCGAGTTGTCGAGCGTGGCACGATAGAACGATGAGAACTCACGAAGCAGTTCGCGGGCCCGCAGCGGGTCGGTGCGCGTAAACGATGCAATGGTGTTCAGCGTGTTGAACAGGAAGTGCGGGTTAATCTGCGCTTGCAGCGCACGCACCTCGGCGCGCGCCGTGAGTTCCTTTTGCACCTCGAGCTCGTGGATGGCGAGCTGCGTGGACAAGATCTCGGCAAAGCCCGAGGCAAGCGCGTACTGGGTACGGTCGACGGCGCGCGGGGTCTTGTAGTAGAACTTGAGCGTGCCGACGGTACGATCGCCTACCTTGATGGGGGCGATAATGCCGGCGGGGACTTGGTTGTGCGAGCCGTCCGAGCCCACGACATCCACCATACGGTTGAACGACTGCACGATGCCATGTTCGATAACGTAGCGTGTGGCAAGCGTGTGGATGGGAGAATCTGGCAGTAGTTTTTCCTCAAACTCTCCCGCGCAGGCAAGCACGTTGCCCTCGTCGGTGATGGCCACCGTCATGGCGCGCGTCTCGGGCAAAATGCGCCGGCACACCAAACGCGCCGACTCCTGCGTCAGACCGCCCTTAATGTCCTCGAGCATGGCCGAGGCCACCGAGAGCGTCTCCTCGGTGTACTGGGAGCGCACCGAATCGGGATTGAGCGTCAAAAAGATAAAGATGCACAGAAAGATGCACAACAGCGCGCAGGCAATCACCGTGGCGATCGGCTCGATACCGGTCACCAAGGCAAAAATAAAGTACACCAGCACGCAAATGGCGCAGGCAACGGCAATGATGCGAAAGATTGATATTGAACTATCGCGCTGGGCGCGGCGGTCGATCATTCGGCCCCCTCCAGGATACTGATCAGTTGTGCGTCACGCCAAAGCCCGTCCATGATCTTGGGCCAAAAGCTCTGGAAACGCAGATAGCTTGCAGCGTTTTGGCGCGCATAGGCCTTTGCCTCGCCGATACCATGGCGCCAAATGCGCAGGTAGCCCTCATGCTCGCGGGTAAACACGCTGCGGACCATAGCGGTCTTGCGCACGCGGTCGTCGAGCTCGCGCGAAATCCAAGGGCCCGGGTAGGGCATGAGCGATGCCGCCGTAACGGGAATGAGCTCCTTTTGATGCGCGGCGAATGTCAACTTGGCCCGTTCGTAGTACCAACGGTATACATCCTGCATAAAGCGCGGTGAGCGCTTTTCGGACTCCGGAGGCAGATGGCGCACGGTCCACTCGTTATCGAACCACACGTCGTAGCCAAACATGCGCATGTTAAAGAGGTAATCCAAGTCCTCGCCGCGGGTGATAAACGGGTCAAAGGCCACACGCGTAAAGGCGCGGGCGTGCAGGGCCATCAGGCCGCCGCACACGTAGTTGGAACGCGAGATGCGGGTGCCCGAGAGCGCCTTTTTCATCCAACGGTTGAACTCGATGCGCTTGGTCCACCAACGATGGCAGATGCCCGCCTTGTCCGTGGGAGCCAGCGGCGAGCCGTCGCGATCGTAGAAATAACCGCTCTTGACCAAGATCGGCAAGCCCTGACGCGTCTGCTGCCCCAACGCATAGGTCGCGCGCTTCATAAAGTCGGCGTCGATGACAGTCTCATCGTCATCCAAGAAGATAACCGCGTCATGCCCCAGCACAGCGGCACAGGCTAGCCCCATATTGCGGATGGCACCGTAGCCTCGCAGGCTCACGCACTCGCCCGAACCCTTGGGCGCGATCTGAGCAACCCGGTCTGCGATATGCGAGGCCTGGGTGTTGGTGACAACGGTGACCTTGAGCGTGGGATGCGCGTCGACAATCTCGTGCACG
>USMR01000152.1 GCA_900555815.1 uncultured Collinsella sp. | reverse complement strand
AGAGTACTGCGGGGTCAGCCCGTGGGAGGCCAGGGCGCCGCTGACCGGTGGACGGCACCGAGCCGTGCGCTTGAACTTAGAAGGGGGAGGCCTCGCGGCCTCCCCCTTTTTGCGTTTACGGGCTTTTGTCTCACATAGTAGCTGTGTTTTATAACCCTCGTTTGTCGCATCTTCTGTGAACGGGCTACAATAACTTAGTCTGTGCGATATGGAGGTGAACATGGCTGAAGCTGGTATCGGCGTTGATATCGTCGAGATTTCCCGCATGAAATCAATTCTTGAAAAGACGCCGTCGTTTGCTCGGCGTGTGTTTACCGAAGAAGAGCGTGCGTATTGCGATGCGTCATCGCGCCCCGCCGCTCACTATGCGAGCCGCTTTGCTTCGCGCGAGGCGGTGCTTAAAGCTCTCGGCACGGGTTTTAGTCAAGGCGTGGGTCGCAAGGATGTTTCGGTAACGCGTGATAAACTCGGCAAACCGAAGGCGCTGCTTTCGGGCCGTGCTCTCGAGATCGCTCAAGAACTGGGTGTTGTTGAGGTCGCTCTTTCCATTACGCTTACGGGAGACTTGGCCGTTGCGAATGCCATCGCGATTACCGAAGATGCTCGGCCTAAGCCAAAAGATGAAAAGGTGAGCACCAAGAAACGCGTTGCGCAGACATTTAAAGAGGCTCGCTCTGTTTTAGATGAGCTTGAGCAGCTGCAGAATTCAGCATTGACGGAGCACCTGGGCGATGCTTCGCAAGATACGCTAGGAGCATAGATGAAACCGGTTTTGAGTACCGAAGAAGTCGTTCGTCTCGAGGATATCATCGAACGCGAAGGGACTTCGAAGGCCGAGCTTATGGAGCTAGCGGGTGAGTTTGCCGCCAACGAGGTCTTGAAGCTCAATCCCGATCGGGTTCTCGTTCTGGTCGGTTTTGGTAATAATGGCGGCGACGGTTGGGTTGCCGCCGATATCCTGAGCCATAAGGGTGTGGACGTGGATATCGTTTCTCCGGTTGAACCGGATGAGATTCCTGCTGCTCTGGCACGTCATGTTGCTCGTCGTACTGCCGGCCGCGATGTGCACGTTTGCGTCGGCCCTTCGCGTGACGAACTCGAGGTTTTGATTGATAAGGCCGATGTTGTTGTCGATGCCATTTTTGGTACCGGTTTTCACGGGAATCTGCGTGCGCCGTTCTCCATCTGGATTCCTACGGTCAATGAATGCGCCGATTGTGTCGTATCCATTGATGTCCCCTCGGGCCTGAATGCCGAGACGGGCGTTGTTGATGACGACTGCATTCGTGCCGAGCATACGGTGACGATGATTGCGCCCAAGATTGGTTTGTATAGCGCTGATGGCCCTGAGTATGCTGGCGATTTGATCTGCGGCAATCTTTACGACCGTCTTGACGAGGTCATCGATGATGTCGACCACGCCGCTGAGATTGTCGAGCCCGGTGACTTAGTTGATTACTTTGCCCCACTGCCTACGAATATCGATAAGTATTCCCGTGGCTCTGTGCTTATTGTCGCCGGATCTGCGCAATATCCTGGTGCTGCCATTATGGCGGCCAAGTCTGCAGCTCGCGCGGGTGCTGGTTACGTGGCAGTCGCGGCTCCTGACGCCTGCGCTAATCTTATTCGCATGGCACTTCCTTCGATTCCCGTCTTTGCTATTCCGTCTGATTCCCGCGGCTCCTTTGGCGCCGCTGCGCGCATGACGGTGTGCGAGATTGCAAAGAAGTACAGCTGCGTACTGTGCGGTCCTGGTATGACGACGTCTGCCGGCGCTATGCAGGTGGTTTCGGGCTTGCTCGAGCTTGATGTACCGCTTATTTTGGACGCCGATGCACTCAACTGCCTTGCTAAGATTGCCATTGACGGTATTGATAGTAACCCCGAGATGTATCGTCGCGAGCAGCCGTTGGTTATGACGCCGCACTATCGTGAGCTTTCGCGTCTGGTTGCCGGTGACGAGGTGAACGACCTTGGTACCGCGATTGCAGCCGCGCAGAAGGTTGTCTGGGCTGCAGGCTCCGACAATCTGGTGGTCATTGCCAAGGGGCCGACGACGGCTATCTGTGGCGTTGAGCGTGTACTGCTGCCGCTCTCGGGTCCGGCTTCTCTGGCAACTGCCGGTTCAGGTGATGTTCTCGCGGGTATTTTGGCCGGCACGCTTGCCACCATGCGCGACGAGATGGATCGTTGGGAGTTGCTGTATTCGTACGCCGTCGCACTTCACAGCTACGCCGGTTTTGCCGCGGCGACGGAGTATGGTGAGAAGAGCGTTATCGCGACCGATCTTATCGACTTGATCGGTCCTGCCATGGAGCTGGCGGCAAAGGATGCGCTCGAAGATCTGGGAATCATGGACGAAGGGTCGGATGACTAATCATGAATAAAGCCGATTTGACGCGCTGGTCCTGGGTCGAGATCGACCGCGGGGCGCTCCGTCGCAACACGAGGGCCTATAAGAATTTGCTGAATCCACGTCAGCGCCTGTGCTGCGTGGTTAAGGCCGATGCTTATGGTCATGGAGCTGTTGAGTGCGCCAAGATCATGTATTCGGCCGGTGCCGACATGTTTGCCGTGGCGACGGTTAACGAGGGCGTTGAGCTCCGACAGGGCGGGATTACGAAACCCATCCTCATCCTAAGCGAGCCGCCTATCGAGGCCATTCCGACGTTGCTCGAGTTTGATATCATGCCCTCGGTCTATACGTCTGACTTTGCTCTTGCGTATGGCGAATGTGCCGTCGCGGCGGGCAAGGTGGGCAAGTATCATCTCGCCATCGAGACAGGTATGAATCGTATCGGCGTACACTACACACAGGTGCTCGACTTTGTCCGCGGTATTAATTTCCATCGCGGTATTCAGTGCGACGGCGTATTTACGCACTTCGCCACCTTCGGGCTGGGACTACAAGCTGCAGTGTCAGCGCTTTACCGAGGCCGTTCAGGCCATTAAGGATGCGGGTTTTGAGTGCGGTATCGTGCACTGCGCCAACACGCCGTCCTCGATGCTCGACCCCTCGATGCATTTTGATATGATTCGCGCCGGCGTTGGCTTGTATGGCATGCAGCCGTGCGAGCTGAGTGGCCGCGTGATGCAGCTTGATCCCGTTATGAGCGTCCATGCGCGCGTGACGCGCGTGGCACACCCTGCGATGGGTGAGGGCGTGGGCTACGGTTTTACCTACCGCGTACCGCGCACGCGCGTTCAGATCTGCACGCTGCCGATCGGTTATGCCGACGGCCTATCGCGTACGCTTTCCAATCGTATGGATGTGCTGTATCGCGGCGAGCGCGTGCATCAGGTTGGCAATATCTGCATGGACCAGTTTATGGTCGCCATTCAGTCCAACCCGGCACACGAGATTCCCGAGGCCGAGTATGGTGACGAGATGATTATTGTCGGCCGCGATGGCGATGCCGAGATCACTATGGACGAGATGGCCCGACTGCGCGGAACGATTAACTACGAGGTCGCCTGCGGCTTTGGCATGCGCCTCGACAAGGTCTACGTGTAGGAGCCGCTATGGGCGTCATGCACATCCCCGGCCATACCCATCAGGCACCACGTGAGGTCGCACTCGAGGAAATTGAGGCCGTTCTGGGCGATTGTCACCTCTGCCAGCTCTACCAGTCGCGTCACAATATCGTGTTTGGCGTGGAAATCCCCCGCGCTCGCGTGATGTTTATTGGTGAGGCGCCGGGCCGCAATGAGGATTTGCAGGGCGAGCCCTTTGTGGGGGCGGCAGGCGAGGACCTCAACGGCATTTTGTCGCTGGCGGGCCTCAAACGCGAAGACGTCTACATTGCCAACGTGCTTAAGTGCCGCCCGCCGGGAAACCGCAATCCGCGTCCCGAGGAAGTGCTGGCTTGCTCGCCGTTTTTGCGTGAGCAGATTCGAAGCATCTGGCCCGATATTATCGTGACGCTCGGCAACCCCGCGACGCACTTTGTGCTTAAGACCGAGA
>USMR01000151.1 GCA_900555815.1 uncultured Collinsella sp. | reverse complement strand
CCGCTTTTGCGATTGCCAACCTCGTCGGTGGTGAGCTGCTTGCCCGACAGGCCTATCCACTCGTCGTGCATCTGCCGCTTGTCGTCTACTTGTGCGTACGCTATCGCCTGAGTCCGCTGCTCGCCATCCTGGGCGTTACCAGTGCCTACCTGAGCTGCCAGTTTAGCAACTGGATGGGCATCGCCGCATTCGCCGCCACCGATTCACAAGTCGCGTACTACGTGGCACGCATCATCACCACGCTCGGCGTCTTTGCCATCTTGTTGCATTGGGCAAGCGAGATTGGCCCCCGCCTGGCAATCAAAAGCCCCACCGAGCTGGAGATTCTGCTCATCCTGCCGCTCGTCTACTACATCTTCGACTACGCCACCAACGTCTATACCACGCTCTTCCACTCGGGCTCGGTGGTAACCGTTGAGTTTTTGGCGTTCGCCCTCTGCGCCTTCTACCTTATGTTTCTTGCCGTCTACCTTCGCGAATACGAGGCAAAGGAAATCGCCGAGCGCGAGCGCTGGATGCTCGCGACCCGCGACAGCGCGGCCATCAAAGAGCTCGAAGCCTGGCGCCAGTCCGGACGCGAGCTCTCGGTTCTCCGTCACGACATGCGCCACTACCTGCGCGGTCTAGCGACCCTGATCGAAGAGGGTCACACCGATGAGGCGCTCGAGCGCATCGACGCGCTCTGCGAGGCCAACGACCGCACCGCCGTGCGCCGCTACTGCGCCAACGAAACGGTCAACATTGCGCTCTCGTCGCTTTCCGCAGACATCAACGCGCACGGCGTCACCGCCGACCTGCGCGCCGCCGTGCCCGAAACCGTCCACGTGAGCGATGTCGATCTGTTCAGTGTGGTATCGAACGCCCTGGACAATGCCATCGCCGCTGCGAACGCCGCCCCCGAAGGCAAGCGGTTTGTCGACCTGGACCTTCGCTACGAAGACGGTCAGCTTCTATTGCTGGTTTCCAACACGTTTGGCCGTGCGCCGCACATGGTCGACGGCATGCCCGTGGCTCAGCACACTGGGCACGGCTTTGGCACCAAGAGCATTAAGCTTGCCGTCGAGCGTATGAACGGCAACTGCCAGTTCCGCATTAACGGCGACCGGTTTGAGCTGCGCGCCGTGATGTAGGGGCTGCCGCCAGCCTCGCTACAGCGGTGCGGCCGCCGGGGTCAGCTGCTTAATGTAGGCCCACATGCGCTGCTTGGCGGCCTTGTCGGTGAGCGCCGCCTCAAAACCGTCGAGCGCCAGCACGCGGCGCCCCTGCACATGGGCGACTAGGCCGGGCTTGAGCATGGCGGTGTCAAAGTCATCAATTGCCACAAGCATATCGGCATAGGTCTCGCGCATGACATCGGCCGCACTGTTGTCCAGCAGCAGCACCGCCTCGGGGTCCAAGGTCTCCAGCGCCTCGCGGAACAGGTCGCACGTCAGGGCCTCGCCCGCCGCGACCGCTCCGTCGCCCGCGCCGGCGACGCTTGCCAGCACGCAAAAATCCTCGGGGGCATATCCGATGGCGCCGAGCGCCTTGCGCAACGCGGCGCCATCCGCGCCGGCAGCCAGCTCGCCGCCCGAGCACTCGGCTTCATCCAAATCGCCTTTGACCAGCACAATCGGCGAGCACGCATTGCCCGCGATACGCACACCGCGATCTGCAAGCGACGCGAGCTCCTGCTCGGTCGCCTGAGCGATGGCTTCTTTTTTCTGGCTTTGTGACGTGGGCATGCGCTCTCCAATCGTTTGCGTGCCCACCATTATATAAAAGAGCCGCCCGCGAGTGGTTGCTTTGCGAGCCGCTGGGTATAATCACGGTCGTACTGAGTTTTACGCGGCCAAGCCGCGTCGCATTATGGAGGTCACCATGGCTGACATTAAGCAGATCACCCCCGAGAACTTCGACGCCGTCGTCAACGATAGCCTGCCCGTACTGGTTGATTTTTGGGCCCCGTGGTGCGGCCCGTGTCGTTCGCTCTCGCCCATCGTTGACGAGATAGCCGATGAGCTGGGCGGCAAGCTTGCCGTCGCCAAGTGCAACGTCGACGACAACCAGGACCTCGCCATGAAGTTTGGCGTCATGAGCATCCCCACGCTGATCGTCTTTAAGAATGGCGAGGAAATTGACCGCTCGGTTGGCGCGCTGCCCAAGGCAAGGCTGCAGGCGCTGCTGGAGAAGCACCTGTAATACGCCGGTCGCACGCTGCCGTCCGTGAGCGGATTTGCACCGCTCGCCGGAGTGCCGGGTACGCCCCGCGTAACCACGGATAGTATGGTAGGTACAAACAGCCCCCAGTGAACGGGTGCGGGTCAGACGGACTCGCACCCGTTTTCTTATGCGGCGCTGCTTAGAGCGGGCGTAGTAGAATCTGAACCACTGGATTGCCCCGTACAAAAGGAGATTTTCCATGCATGATGTTGGAATGAACATGAGCCAGCTTGCCATGAGCGTCAAGCAGATCGACGACACGATCGAGCTCGCTCACGAGTGGAGCCATCAGCTGCTGCATGCGACCGAGAACTTTGATATGGAGCGCATCGGCGCCAAGCTCGAGGCCGCCATGGCCGCGCTGCACGAGGCCCACGACGCGCTCGAGGGCTACGAGGAGGCCATCGAGGCCGATCACAACTCCGTCGGCTCCGTAAAGCTGGTGTAACGTGGCCGAGCACGAGCACGCTAACGGCTGCGAGCACGCACATGATCACGGCGCGGGCGCCGAGGCGAGCTGCCGTTGCAGCGGCCCCAACTCCGAGCTGGTCCGCTTTTCGGTCACCGCACCCGATGACCTGCTGCGCCGCTTTGACAAGCAGATTGCGCGCCGCGGCGATGTGGCCAACCGCTCCGAGGCCGTACGCGACCTGATTCGCGCCTCGATCGCCAAGGAGCAGATGCGCACGCCCGACGAGCAGGTCATCGGGTCGCTCACCATGATCTACGACCACCACACCGGCGACCTGACACGCCGCCTGGACGAGGTGCAGCACGACTACACCGACGAGATCGTATCGACCATGCACGTGCATCTGGATCACCACAACTGTTTGGAGATTCTGGCACTTAAGGGCCGCGGCGAGCGCGTCTACGAGCTGGCCGACCGTCTGCTGGGCCTGCGTGGCGTTAAGCATGGCGAGCTTACCTGCGCCGCCACCGAGCAGAGTCTGGGGCTGTAAGGGAATTTCCCGCAGCGCACCTGCCAAAAAGGGACAGGTTTGTTTTGGCAGGTTTAGAAGTTTTACCTACCAAAACAAACCTGTCCTTTTTTGGTCGGTTTTGATGAGGGGTGTCGCATGCGGCATGTGCATATTCATGTGACGGGCATTGTGCAGGGCGTTGGCATGCGAACGTTTGTGTATCGCGAGGCCATGGCGCATGGCATTTGCGGATGGGTGCTCAATGCGGGCGACGGCGTGCATATCGAGGCGCACGCTTGTGCCGAGGCGGTTGACGGATTTGTCGCTGCGCTTTCTGAGCATGCGCCCGCGGCGGCTCGCGTTGAGCGAGTCGATATTGCGGATTTGGAGCCTGGCGGTTGGAGCACTGCCGATGAGCAGGGCTTTCACATTGTGGCGTCGCAGGACCAGACCGCGCACACCACACTTGTCTCGCCCGATATCGCCACCTGTGACGATTGCCTGCGCGAGTTGTTCGATCCCGCCGACCGACGCTATCACTACCCCTTTATCAACTGCACTAACTGCGGACCGCGCTTTACCATCATCCGCTCGCTGCCTTACGATCGAGCAGCTACCTCGATGGACCGTTTTCCCATGTGCCCCGAGTGTGCCGCGGAGTATGCCAATCCGCTCGACCGGCGTTTTCACGCGCAGCCCGATGCCTGCTTTGATTGCGGGCCGCATATTACGTGGCGTGAGGCTGTGAACGGCGATGCGTGCGGGAATTCGTCCGCGACACCGGCCGTCGGCACCACACGCGAGGCCAGCGACGCCATCATCGAGCGCTACGTTGAGCTGCTGGCCAGCGGTGGCGTCGTCGCCAT
>USMR01000150.1 GCA_900555815.1 uncultured Collinsella sp. | reverse complement strand
GGAGATCCTGCTCGACGAGAACGTCGACAGCAAGGACGATGTGCTCGAGCTGGGTATTCAGACTGGCGACATCATCGCTATGGACCCTCGCACGACGGTGACGGAGAGTGGCTACATTAAGAGCCGCTTCCTGGACGACAAGCTTTCGGCCGCCATTTTGCTGGGCTTGGCGCGTGCCGTCGCCGCTGGCGAGGTGACGCTTTCGCGTAAGGTTTCGCTGCTCTTTACCGTGTACGAGGAGGTCGGCCATGGCGGTGCCTTTGTGCCGGCCGACACGCGCGAGATGATCAGCGTGGACATGGGCTGCGTGGGCGACGACCTGGGCTGCACCGAGCGCATGGTGTCGATTTGCGCCAAGGATTCGGGCGGCCCCTACAATTACGATCTGGTGACCACGCTGTCCAATATCGCGCGCGAGCTTGAGCTCGATTACGCCATCGACGTGTACCCGCATTACGGCTCGGACGTTGAGGCCACGCTCTCGGCCGGCTACGACATTCGCCATGGTCTGATCGGCCCCGGCGTGTACGCGAGCCACAACTACGAGCGCAGCCACATCGACGGCGTGCGCAACACCTTCGAGCTCGTCCGCGCCTACGTACAGCGCTAGCGATGCAGCGGCCTCGGCTGATACGGCAGTACCGACCGAGGCCGTCCTCTCTAAGTTGCGGTGAAATAGGGACTGTTTGGCGGTTTTAAACGCTTAAACAGTCCCTATTTCACCGCAATTTATGAAGGGGATGGGGCTACTTAAGTGCGCCGGTCACCGTGCCGCCGCCGAGGACGATGTCGCCGTGGTAGACTACAACGGCCTGGCCGGGGGCGATGGCTCGCTGCGGCTCGTCAAAAGTCAGCAGCATTTGCCCGTCTTCGCCGCGCGTAAGGGTCGCTGCTTGGTCTTTCTGACGGTAACGGTACTTGGCGCCCACGCGAATGCCGCCGGCATCGAGTTCTGCCTCCATGCGGTCGGCAGGGGCGCTCCAGATCCAGTCGTCGGCCGTGAGTGCTGTGGCCGTTAGGTCCTCGGCCTCGCCCAGATGCACGGTGTTGTTGGCGGCATCGACGCCCGTCACATACACGGGATGCGCCATCGCGACGCCCAAGCCCTTGCGCTGGCCGATGTATAGCGCAACGCGCCGTTATGGCGTCCGACCACGCTGCCGTCGCGCCACACAATGTCGCCCGGTGCAGCGGGATGTCCGCAGCGGCGCTCGATATAGCCCGCGTAGTCACCGTCTGGAATAAAGCAGATGTCCTCGCTTTCGGCCTTCTGGGCGTTGGTAAAGCCTTGCTCGGCGGCTATGCGGCGCACGTCGCGCTCTTTGTCTAGGCCTGCCAGCGGAAAGATCGTGTGCGCCAGGCGCTCCTGCGTAAGCGAATATAAAAAGTAGCTCTGGTCCTTTTTGGGATCTTCGCCGCGATGCAGCTGCCAGGTGCCGTCTACTGTCTGGCTTGTTTTGGCGTAATGACCCGTTGCGATGTAGTCGCAGCCCATGTCCAGCGCCGCACCGAGCAACGCGCCAAACTTTATGTGGCGGTTGCAGATGATGCACGGGTTGGGCGTCAGCCCCTCCTGGTAGGCGTTCACAAAGCGCTCGATAACGCTGTGGTCGAAGGTCTGCTGCAAGTCGAGCACATGGTGGGGTATCCCCAGACGCTCGGCGACGGCCTTCGCATCGGCGATGTCGCGGTCGACCTTACTCATGCCCGTGGCGGGATCGGGCGCGGGGCAGGTGAGGCGCATGGTGGCGCCGACGCATTCGTAGCCCTGGCTTTTGAGCAGGTACGCGGTCACGCTGGAATCGACGCCGCCGCTCATGGCGACGAGCACGCGCTTGTTGTGCATGGGGAGGTTCTCCTTGGTGGCATGTGGCCAAAAAAGAAAAGCGGCGCGGGAGGCTGGTTCCGCGCCGCAGACATTGTAGCAAGTTCGGGCGTCTCGTGGGACACCCTGATTGGATGGGCTCAGACTGCCGGGAGAGAGGAGACCGGCTCGTCCGTGGGCTCAACCTATGGGCGACAGGCCCTAGTCCTGGAAGAGCGCCGTGGACAGGTAGCGCTCGCCGGTGTCGGCAAGCAGGGCCACGATGGTCTTGCCCTCGTTCTCGGGGCGCTTGGCCAGCTGCAGCGCGGCCCACACGGCGGCGCCGGACGAAATGCCCACGAGCACGCCCTCCTTGTGGCCCACGGCGCGGCCGGTCGCAAAGGCGTCGTCGTTCTCGACGGGGATGATCTCGTCATAGACCTGGGTGTCGAGGACGTCGGGCACAAAACCGGCGCCGATACCCTGGATCTTGTGCGGGCCGGCTTGGCCCTTGGAGAGCACCGGGGAAGTGGCGGGCTCGACGGCGACGACCTTGATTTCGGGGTTCTGCTCCTTAAGGAACTCACCCACGCCGGTCACGGTGCCGCCGGTTCCAACGCCGGCGACGAAGATGTCGACCTCGCCGTCGGTGTCATCCCAGATCTCGGGGCCGGTCGTGGCCTTGTGGATGGCGGGGTTGGCGGGGTTCACAAACTGGCCGGCGATGATGCTGTTTGGCGTCTCCTTCTGCAGTTCCTCGGCCTTGGCGATGGCGCCCTTCATGCCCTTGGAACCGTCGGTGAGCACGAGCTGTGCGCCATATGCCTGCATAAGCTTGCGGCGTTCGACGGACATAGTCTCGGGCATGGTGATGATCACCTTGTAGCCGCGAGCCGCCGCCACCGAGGCGATGCCGACGCCGGTGTTGCCACTCGTGGGCTCGATGATGGTGTAGTCGCCGCCGCGCACGAGCTTGCCGGCCTTCTCGGCCTCGTCGATCATGTTCTTGGCGACGCGGTCTTTGACGGAGCCGGCGGGGTTGAAGTATTCCAGCTTGACGAGCACGCGGGCCTTGAGGTCCTCATCGGCCTCAAAGTGAGTGAGCTCCAGAAGCGGAGTGTGGCCGATAAGCTGATCGATGGACGTGTAAACATTGCTCATGGTGAACCTCCAAAGTGTTCAAATGACTGGATACCGTGTGGTTTTACGGTGTGTGTAGCAGCGAAACCCACAAACCTTATGGGTTGTTCGTTTTGCTGTTGGCAAGCATAGTAGACAGTAAAGCCTAGTAACGCAATAGGAAATAGAAGATTATTACGAGTCGATTAACCATCTTGACCGGAACGGGTATTTTCAAAACCAATATTTCGGCTAGAATTTCTACGGACTAAATGACCGAAAGGCAGCACTATACATGTTGGTTTCTACTAAGGGCAGATATGCCCTGCGCGTTATGGTCGATCTGGCCGAGCACCAGGCAGCCGGTCGCATCCCGCTCAAAGAGATCGCGGCGCGACAGGGGATTTCCGAGAAATATCTCGAGAACATTTTGGCTACGCTCGTGCGCGCCAACATGCTCTCGGGCATGCGCGGCAAGGGCGGCGGCTATGTGCTCACGCGCCCGCCCGAGCAATACACGGTGGGCGAGATCTTGCGCCTGACCGAGGGCAGTCTGGCGCCGGTCGCCTGCCTGGATGGCGACTGCAAGGGCTGCTCGCGTTCGGATGAGTGCCCCACGCTCGACGTGTGGAAGAACCTGGACAAGCTCATCAACGACTACCTCGACGGTGTGACGCTCGATCAACTTGTCGCTCCCAACCATGGCTACGACTACGTCATCTAACCCACACCTGCATTTGGGGACGGGGCGGAAATGGTAGATTTTCTCGCCCTTTGAGACTTGGCAAATAAGAAGGCCGCCCATTTTTGCGATGGGCGGCCTTCGTTTTGGGCTGTTGAGACGGACACGGCCGGAATGGCCGTTTTAGTCCTCGGCGATGCTGTCGAGGATGCTGCGCGTGATGGACACCAGGATGCTGCCCATAAAGGCCGATCCAAAGCTGGCGATGGAGATGCCGACGCCCAGCAGGTTGACCGACAGGTAACTCGCGAGCTCAAGCATAAAGCTGTTGACGACAAGCTGGAAAATGCCCAGCGTAATGATCGTGAGCGGCAGCGAGATGACGGTCAGGAACGGTTTGACGAACGAATC
>USMR01000149.1 GCA_900555815.1 uncultured Collinsella sp. | reverse complement strand
CGTACTCGTGATTGACATCCTCCATGAGCTGCAAGATCTCCTTGGACGTCTTGTGGTCAAGCGCGCCCGTGGGCTCGTCGCACAGCAGCAGGCCCGGGTTTTTGACGAGCGCACGGCCGATGGCGCAACGCTGCTGTTGGCCGCCCGAGACCTGGCGCGGGAACTTGTTGCGGTGCTCGTAGAGGCCCAGTGAACGCAGCAGGTCGTCGACATTGAGCGGGTTTTTGGACAGGTGCGCCGTGACCTCGATGTTCTCCTTGATGGTGAGGTCGGGCACCAGGTTGTAGAACTGGAAGACAAAGCCCAGCTCACGGCGGCGATACTCGCCCAGGTCGGTAGGCTTGAGCACCGTGAGGTCGCAGCCGTCCACCATGATGGAGCCGGCGTCGGCATCCTCCAGGCCGCCGATCAGGTTGAGGAATGTCGATTTGCCCGAGCCGGAGGGCCCCAGCATGACGCAGATCTCGCCGCGGTTGATGGACGTGTCGATGCCGTCGAGCACCGTTAGGCGTGCATCTCCATCGCCGTAGTGCTTTTTGAGACCCTTAACCTGAACGTAGGCTTTCTGCGTTGCCATGGTATCCCCCATTGTTAGCCTCGTACTACTTTATGAGCGTAATAGTAAACCTTAGCGAACTATTTTGGGGCGAGGCCGGAGATTTATTTCAGACCAGTCATTGGGGACGTTCTTAAATGACTAGGTGGCTAGGCGTGGGATTTGGTGCGTGCGAGGGCGAGGCCTGCGGCGGCGATGGCCACGGCGAAGAGTGCCGTGACGCCCAGGTCGCAGGCGATGTCGCCCAGCACGGTGGACGTTAAATCCGAGGCGAGTGCCTTGCTGATCGCGTCGTTCACCCAATATGTCGGCACAAAATGCGCCACGGTCTGCACGGCCGAGCCCATGAGCGACAGCGGCATCCAGGCGCCGCCCAAAAACGTCATGAGCATGCCGAGTAAGTTGCCCACGCCGTTGAGCAGCTCCTCGCGCGCACCCAGGCTCGACAGCGCAAAGCCAACGGCCAGCGGCGTGCACGCCAGGGCAAACGTCGCTGCCAGCGCCAAGCACACACGGTCCACGCCAACCTCAGCGACCGCGCCGGCAAAGCCCACGACGCCCATCATGCTCGACACAAACCAGATGCAGACGGTGAGCACTGCGGCAGCCGCGAACACGGCAAGCGAGCGCTGGCGCTCGGAGACCGGGCCGGCATCCATACGACGCACGCGTTCGGGCTCGTTCATGCCCGAGAACACCAACCCCACCGATACGATGACCGACGAGATAATCGCGTACGCGCCAAAGTTGAAATACGACTCGAGCGTGGCGGCAGCCGTCGAGTCGACCTTGACCTGCTCGATCTGGACCTCCGCGCGCTTTGCAGCGGCATGCTCGGCGGCCTTGGCAACGTCGCCGTTAGAAGCAGCGGGCTCAAGCGCCGCCGCAGCGCCCGCGAGCGAGATCCAGCGCGAGGCCTCGGCAGACGAAAGCGCCGCCGCCATGGTGCCGGAACCGTAGGTCACGTCGAGCTTGGGCAGGGCCTCCCCCGCGCGGGCAGCCGCAACGAGGTCGTCCTCAAACTCCTCCGGGATAAAGAACACGCAGTCGGCGCTGCCCTTGGCGCTGTTGCTCTTGGAGAGCGCGTCCGCAAGGTCGTACGTATCGTCGCCGATGCCCGTGACCAGCTCAAAACACGAACCCAGATGCTTGGTAAGCGCACGCGAAAGGTCGCTGTCGTCGCGGTCGACCACGATCACGTTGGCATCGTAGGGCTTGTACTCGGTGAGCTGCGACGAGTTCCAGCTCACCGATGCCGCGATGAATACGCCCATGAGCGAGATGAACACCGTATAGATGAGCAGGTAGAACGGGTGCGCCAGCGCCATGCGAAGCGCGGTCTTAAAGGTGCTCATAGCGACTCCTCCCAAAGATCAGCGTAGCGGCGGCGACAAACACCAGGGCCATCAGGACGAGCGCGCCGGCGCGAACGGCAAAGGGGCCCAGGTCCTCAAAGAAATACAGGCGATTGAACATGTCGCAGATGAGCTTGACGGGGTTGAACCAGCACTCGGCCGGGCAGGCGCGGGCGACGTCGTCGGCAAGCGCCATCGCCGGCTCGCCGTAGAGGCCGGCGAACAGGGCGCACGTGGTAGCAAAGCCCGTGAGGATGCCGGACTTGGACGCCTTGCCGCCCTTAACGGGAAGCGTGCCCACAAAGAGCCCCAAGCCCGTGGCGGCAAGCGCGGAAGCGGCGGCGCCCACCAAACACAGTCCCTCGCGCCCGCCAAAGTCGATGCCCACGACCAGGCGCACGTAGCCAATCGCAATCGCCATCGAGGCAAAGGAGACCAGCCACGAGCCCACAAAGATACCGGCCAGCGACGCCGTCTTGGAAAGACCGCCCACGCAGCGACGCGCGCCAAGGCCCGATAGATTGGGCTGCAGATCGACGACGCTCAAGGCGGCAAACTCGGCAGACATCATCGCGACCAGGCCAAAGAGCGCGTAGTAGTAGATGACCGTGCCATCGGGCGTGGCACGCGTCAGGCTCACGCGGCGGGTTCCGCCTTCGAGCGACAGGGCGCGCGCAACCGCCTCCGGGTCGGCGAGCGCCGCCGGGCTGTCCTGGGCAATCTGAGACATGAGCTCGGCATTTTGTGTATACGAGCTTGCCACCGTCTCCAGGATGCTGCGGTCGGTGAGCACCGTTGAGGCACGCGAGCTGTCGTAGCTCGACAGCAACGTGAGCTTGGGTGCGCCCGCGTCGTCGACCGTATAGATGCCCGCGACCTCGCCAGCCTTAAGCGCACGGTTCGCATCGGCTGCGTCGTCGCACTCGTGGATCTCGAGCAGTTGGTCGTCGCCCTCCTCGTCGAGCGACGTCGCCACGTTCTTAAAAGTCGAGACGTCCCAGGCCTCGTCCGCCACGATGGCAACCGGCACCGGGTCGACCGTGCCGTCGGAGCTGAGGTTCGCAAACATAAACATGAACATCGTGGAAAGCGCGATGGGAAAGAGAGCGCCCCAGACCCACGTACTCGGCCGGCGCAGCAGCGTCTTGACCGTAATGATAATGGTGTTGAACATGGCTGCCCCCTAGTCGCGCAGCTCGCGGCCGGTGATCTCGAGGAACACGTCGTTGAGGGTCGGCGGTTCGGAATAAATGCGACCGAGCGCCACGTCATGCGAACGCAGCGCATCGAGAATGTCCGTCAGGTTATGCGGGCTCGCCTCGCACGAAAACGTGAGCTGGCCCGCCGTCGCCGACAGGTCCAGGACATGCGGCAGGCTCGCGACGGCACCGAGCGCCGCGCTCGGCATCTCGCCGACCTCGATCACGATCTTCTCGCCCATCTGAATCATGCGCTTGAGCTCGTCGTTGGTGCCCTGCGCCAGCACGCGCCCGCCGTCCATGATCATGATGTGGCTGCAGATTTGCTCGACTTCCTCCATGTAATGGCTGGTATACACCACTGTGGCGCCCTCGTCGCGCAAGCGGCAGATGCCCTCCAGGATGGCGTTGCGGCTCTGTGGGTCGACCGCCACCGTGGGCTCGTCAAAGAAGATGAGCTCGGGCTTGTGCGCGATACCGCAGGCGATGTTGAGGCGACGCGCCAGGCCGCCCGAGAGCTTGCCGGGGCGGAACTTGGCAAAGTCGCCCAGCCCGACAAAGTCGATCGCCTCGTTCACCAGCGCGCGGCGGTGCTTGCGGTCGTTGACGTAGAGGCTGCAGAAATAGTCGATGTTCTCGCGCACCGTGAGCTCGTCAAACACCGCCACCTGCTGCGGCACCACGCCGATGCGGCGCTTGAGGTCGTAGCGGGCGGGCGTCATGGGTTCGCCGAACAGCTCGATGGTGCCTTTGTCGTAGGCAAGCAGCTGCAGGATACAGTTGATGGACGTAGTCTTGCCCGAACCGTTGGGTCCGAGCAGGCCAAAGATCTCGCCGGTGGCGATGCTCAGGTTAAAGTGGTCGAGCGCGATAAGGTCGTCATAGCGCTTGACGAGATTTTCGACGTGGACGATGTCTGTCATG
>USMR01000148.1 GCA_900555815.1 uncultured Collinsella sp. | reverse complement strand
TTGCGGACGATGATTCAAACGAGGCCGTCGAGGTCGATGATTCGAACGAAGCTGCTGAGGTTGATGATTCAAACAAGGCCGTCGATGTCGATGACGAGAAGACCGAGGTTGCTAAGGGCTTTGGCGATCTGAGCGATGCGCAGGAGGATGCCGCGGGCGGTCTTTGCGATCAGGCCGCGACGATGTCCCAGGACTTTGAGGACGACGCCGCTTATGTCCAGAAGATCGATGGCGAGATCGCGTACTTCAAGTCCTTTGCCGACCAGTATCAGGACATGCTCGATAGCTATGAGAGCCTTAAGCAGCAGTACGAGGATGCCTATGGCACCGAGCTGCCGAGCGATATTCAGGATGCGCTCGATAAGCTGCTGAGCGAGGAGAACCTCAAGAAGTTGCAGAGTGTCCTTACGTGCATGTGTTACCTGCGCGATGCCGAGCGCGGCTTTGATATGTATGTGACCGAGGACGGCGTGAACTTTACGACGCTGACGACCAATGGCTTTAACGATCCGTATAACCATGGTCTGCGCACCTTTGCGGTGACCAACCAGGGTCTGTGCCTTGGTACCGCCAACCCGTTCTATGGTTGCCAGGTCTGGATCCAGCGCAAGGAGAATTCGGAGAATCCGGTTGATCCCGGTACTCCGGATCCGACGGAACCCACCGATCCTTCGCAGCCGGGTGGCGGCGATCAGCCTGGCGGCAGCCAGACGGGTGGCAACGACCAGTCGAGCAGCACCACGACCACCGTCACGACGACCGCTAAGAAGACTCCGAAGGACGGCTCGCTGCCTCGCGCTGGCGACTCGACCCTCACGCTGGTCTTGGGATTGCTGGTTGCAGCTGCCGCAGTGCTTGGCATTGCTCTCGTCTTGCGCAAGCGTTCTCGTCGCTAGGCTCGTCCGCGTAGCTCAATGTCCTGGATATCGTCGAAGTTGATGGCGATATCCCTGAGTTTGAGCAGCTTGAATGCGGGTAACGCTTCGTCGAGAATGCCCGTGCGGCTACGATAGCCGTACGTATCGTAATAGGTGACGCGCACCAAGTCGCCGCGTTTGAGGCCCTCGAGCTTTTGCGAAAGCTCGAGGGCTTTTTCTTCCGTGAGCTCACGTTTTTGCTCGACGGTGATTTCCTGCTTGCGCACGAGTTCGTAGTATCCCGTGAGGGCGGCAAAGGGCATAAACTGTGCGGCGCGGTTGGCGCGCACGGCACCGTTGGCAGTGAGGTTGGGGTCGGCTGCGCGGCGTCTGCCCTCGGGGTCCGCCAGGCGCTCGAAGGCGGTCGGCGGGCGCATGGGCTGTTGTTTGGGTTTAGGCACGGTGTCCTCCAACTTGATCGTTGCGCTCGCGCGCGGTGGCGCCGGCGGTAAAGCTTAATCCCTTGACGAGCGCGTTCTTGCCGTACTTGCCTTTCACGGCCAGGACGGCGCGCGCCAGGTCGCGCTCGCGCTCATCGGCCTTGATATCGCTGAACAGATCGATGGTGGCAAATTCCTCGGGCACAAGATTGCTAAAGCCCAGGTTGATGCGCTTGACCGGTCGTTTGGGATCGACAGTCTGCGCCCAGAGCTCATCGAAATAGCCCATGATCTTCTTAAACGAATTGGTACGCTCGGGCAGCTTGCGCGAGGCGTTGGAGTGCGCAAAGAGCGCGGCATAGCCACCACGCGGTTTGCCACCATGCTCTCCCACAAAGATGCCATCGATTGCCTGCGCTTCGCGCACCAGGCGGCGCCGTTCGTCATCGCGCTGGACGGGCTTGGGAGCACGGGGCGCGAGCTCGGGGCCGGCGGTTGCGGTGGGTTCGATGCTCGACGTACTCGAGCGCAGGTGTCCGCATCCGTCCACATATTGTGCAGTACCGCTGGCATCAAGCCTGCGTATGTCGGCGCGCTCGCTCGCGTAGCCCACAAAGAGCGAGATGCTGTCGCAGACCACGTGCTTATCGATCAAGTCCAACACGGCGTTGTCGACCATCTCGCGCAAGACGGTGTAGGCCTGCTCGTAGGCATAGCCCTTCGAGAGCACCTGTCCTGTGGTGGTCGAAGTTGCTTGCGGGCGATAGGCTTGGATATCGGCGATGGTTGTCGGCTCGCGTCCGAAGGCGTGGTCGATGAGATACTCGGCATTGACGCCGAGCTCGTCGTAGAGCAGGTTTTCGTCGAGCGCCGCGACGCCCATCAGATCGTAGACGCCGTATTTTTCGAGTCGTGTTGCCACGCCGGGCCCAATGCCCCAGATGTCGGTGATGGGGCGATGGGGCCAGATCTCCTTGCGAAAGGTCTCGTCATCGAGCATGCCGATGCGGCTGGGTACGTGCTTGGCGGTAATGTCGAGTGCCACCTTGGCCTGGAATAGGTTGGGGCCGATGCCAACCGTTGCCGTGATGCCGGTGCGCGCCAGGACCTCGTCGCGCAACATGCAGGCGAAGCCTTCAGCGTCGGTGTGATAGAGGTCCAGATAGGGCGTCACGTCGATAAAGCATTCGTCGATGGAGTAGACGTGCACATCCTGTGGGCTGACGAATTCCAGATAGATACCGTAGATTTGCGCCGACACCTCCATGTAGTGCTGCATGCGCGGTACGGCCTTGATGTAGTCGATACCGTCGGGAATCTCGAACAGGCGACAGCGGTTGTGAATCCCTAGGTCCTTCATGGCCTGTGTGATGGCGAGGCAGATGGTCGTGCGCCCGCGCGATTCGTCGGCAACGACCAGGTTGGTGGTGAGCGGGTTGAGCCCGCGGTCAACGCACTCGACGCTAGCGTAGAACGTCTTGAGGTCGATGCAGATATAGGTGTGACGCTCGTGTCCCACGCGTCCTCCCATCAAACACATGTTCTTATCGAATACTTGTTCGATAATACCCGCTCGTCCGGACATCGTCAAAACCTGTCCCTTTTTGGTAGGTATGGTCGTGCGGCTGCATCGGGTTTTTTAACGCAGCTCTAAAGAGTGCGAAACAGCTCGGAAAACCTTGCTTCGTAGCATGAGCCTAACGATTGATACCGCCTATGCGCACGGAAGGGTTGTGGGAAAGATGGTCAATTATGGGTTTGGTATGCCGACGCGCTTGGTTGCGGATGGGGATGTGGCTCGCTGGTGCGGGCGATTGGTTGCCCACTACGCTGGCACCAAGGCACTGGTCGTGTTGGGCGGTGACAAGCATACGCGCGATGAGCTTGTCTCGGCGGCACTTGGTTCGCTCGCTCGAGCCCTACTCGAGCGTGTGCTTTTCCGCTGCGGCTCGTTTGAGGGCGACGGGGGAGACGAACTGGTCGACGAAGCCGTGGCCCTGGCGACCGACGAAGGCGTGGACTTTGTCCTGGCGATTGGCGATGCCGATGCTGCCGGCTTTGCGCGCGAACTCGCGCGTCGCATGGCGGCGCTCGATGCCGGCGAAGATGGTTTTGTCCCTTATGGATGCATTGTCTCGGAGGGCAAGGTGCCTGCTGTCGTGGGCACCGGCGAGGTTCCCGTTTTTGCCATTATCGCGCCCGAACTGCTGGAGGGCATCGGGTCTCCTCTGCGTGAGTTGCTCGGTAGCGTCTGCGCCGCGGCCTAATATTTGCCATAAAAGGACGGGTTTTTTGGTAGGTAAAGCGTTTGACCTGCCAAAATTAACCTGTCCCTTTTTGGTCGGTAGCCGTTTGGGGGGCCAATTGGCAACGCTCGCTGATTACGGTCTTGACCTGCGTTAAAATAAGGGCATCTGAATGTCCGGGCGCATGGAGGCGTGCGCCCGTATGCTGAGGAGGACTCTATGGCAACTGTTGCCGCACCTATCGATGCTACGTCGACTGCCGCTTGGAAGGCGCTCGAAGCTCATCAGGAGAAGCTCGAGGCCGAAGGTATCGACCTCAAGGCCTGGTTCGCTGCTGACGCCGACCGCGTGAACAAGCTGAGCTTTGACGCCGGTGACCTGCACTTCGATCTGTCGAAGAATCTGGTGACCGATGAGACCGTCAAGCTGCTGTGCGATCTTGCCCGCGAGGTGAAGCTCGAGGAGCGCCGCGACGCCATGTTCTCTGGCGAGCACATCAACACTACCGAGGA
>USMR01000147.1 GCA_900555815.1 uncultured Collinsella sp. | reverse complement strand
AGCACCCGACGCCAGCAGCGCCGCCGACACCACCACAACGGCCCATACGAGGCCGCAGACAGCCGCAGCGCCAATCATCGCAGCGCGACGGACCGCGCGACCGGACGCGTCCATGGGACAGGGCATGAGCGGCTCGGCGCGAAGCGAGCGGACGACATTTTGCGCATAGTGGTCGCAAAATGCCGAGAGCGCCGCCTCCACCGCAGCCGGCTCGGGACGATCTTCCTGATGGCAGGACAGGCAGGCCATCACCACATCGAACAGCTGAGCGTCGACAAACGCCAGCGCATCGCGCAGATCCTCGGAATTTGGATCGAGCCCCAGCTGCTGAGCCTGTTCGGCCGCGGCAAGTGCCACATCGGGCTCGCGTCGCAGCAGTTGCGTCAAGTCGCAGCCGGGCGCGTGGGCGCCGACGGGATAATCGGGCAGCGTATCCATCTTGAGACGATAAGGGCTGGCGATATCGCGCGTCTTTTTGCGCGAGCCCGAAGTACCCGACGTGCCCGGCGCTACTTCGTACGGCGCGACACCGGCGATGAGCTCATAGACCGTGCTCGCCGCGGCATACACGTCGATTGCCGGCGACATGCGCAAAACGCGCAGGTCGGCAATATCGTCGGTGAGCATCTCGGGCGGAGCGTAGGCAACCGTCGCGCGACGCAACGTGGCGTAGCGCTCTGTAAAGGACTCCCTGCCGCCGGTGCCGGCCACCGCAGAGGCGGGCTCGAGCGCCAGCGACGAGCCAAAGTCGATCAAGCACAGGTCGAAGGTGCCTTCGGCAAGCTGTCGGTCGAGCGGCAGGCGCGCCGTGCGCACCATAATATTGGCGGGCGAGATATCGCGATGGACAAAGCCCTCACCCACCAGACTCATACGGCAGAGCAGATCGAACAGGTCGCGACCCAGACGCGCCGCCACAAGCGGCGACAGGCGTCCGGCATCGTCCACGGCGAGTCGTGAACGCAAGCGGGCAAGCGTCTCGCCCTCGACCCATTCCATGACAATTGCAGGCACACCGTCAACCTCGCCCCAGCCATAGAGGCGGGGAAAGCCCTTGAGGCCCGAAAGGGCGCGGTGGCATTCATATTCCTCGCGAAACGCCGCCTTGAACTTGGCGACCAGCGCCTCATGAGCGGTATCGTCGTCAAACTCATCGCGCGCCGGCAAGATGAGCTGCTTGAGTGCCACGGCCTCGCCTTGGGCGTTGACAGCACGCGTCACGCGGCCGATACCGCCACGGCGCATGGTGGCATCGTCGGCAAACAGCATCGTAAAACGACGCAGATAGGCAGGCAGTTCGTCCTGACCGAGCGCAATGGCCGGCTCAAACCCGTCGACACGCGCCAGGCGCAGGCCGACCATGGGATCGCGACCGAGCGATTGTGGTGTGGTGGATGCAAGATCGGTCATCATAGGGCAAGCGCCGCCACGTTATTGTTGAAGTTACCGAGTGCGACGTCATCATCGCCGTAATGGCCGACCCATTGGCATAGGTTGGTATAACAGCCCCACAGATTGGCATACTGCTGATACCACTTTGACCGGGGCGAGAATGTCTGACGACCGAACTCGGCTCGAATGACAAACATCTCCCCGACCAGGCTGTCGCACGGCCTGGGATCTCCCGTAGAGTTATAGGTCGAGACCACGTCATTGGCACGAGAAACATAACCGTCGAGCATGTTGTACTTGGTCACAAGCCAACTGTGAATGCTCTCTTCCTCAGCAGCGGAAAGGCCACCGGAGTTTGCATCGTTGTCAGTGTTGCCGCCCGTCGAGCCGCCGTTTCCAGACCCTCCGGTAGAGGAACCCGACCCAGAGCCGCCGCCCGAACTCGATGAATCCGAGCCGGAGCCAGAAGTATCCGAGCTACCGGGCTTTCCGGACTGCTGGGCGTCCTGCTCCTTCTGCTGCTCGACCTTATTCACCGTTGCCGCCACGCTATTGTTGGACAACCGATCGATGATCTTGGTGTTGGTGAGCACGATGGTTTTGCCATTGGCAAGCGTAACTTCGTTGTCCGGGGCCTCGGCGCCATCCGCATCGTCGGTGCCAAACACAATATGCGCGACCACACTTGCCCAAGCATATCCAGTCGTGGTGCCCAGGTCACTTTTGACCTCATGCCCCACGCGCGGTTCGCGTGTGGCATGCGCCTGCATCATGGACGGCACGGTCATGCCATAGGCAGAAACGCCAGCTATGACCAGCACCAGCGAGCACGACAGCAGTGCGTACGCCCGCGGTGCCAAGCCCAGTCGGCGTCGCATGCGCACCGCGGCGCCGCGCTTTATCTGAGTGCCACCGGGCCGCATGCGTTCTCCTCCAACAAAAACACGCCGCTCGGGAGCGGCGCATTCATTCGAATCCATATTTGAGTGTATCAGCGAACCCAAAAGGTTGCGCAACGAATGGGCAAATTAAGGATGCGAGCGGAAGCATCCATGCGATAAGCGGATACGAAGCATCTTTGTTGCACAACAAACTCACAGTCGCACGGGGAAATTATGACTACCCCGTGCATCGCGAGGAAAACATACGGCAGGAGCAGGCTCGCCACCTAAATCGTGCGACGGGCCTCGATGGCGCGCCCAAGCGTAAGCTCGTCGGCATACTCCAGGTCGCCGCCCACGGGAAGGCCGCTTGCCAGACGCGATACCTCGACGCCCAGCGGCTTGATGGTACGGGCCAGATAGCTCGCCGTGGTCTCGCCCTCAATATTGGGGTTGGTGGCGATGATGACCTCGCGGATGTCCTCGTGGCCCAAGCGTGCCAGCAGCTCTCGAATGTGCAACTGCTCGGGACCAATCTTGTCCATGGGGCTGATCACGCCGCCCAATACGTGGTAGAGGCCGTGGTAGCTGCCCGTACGCTCGATCGCCTGGACGTCGCGCGGCTCGCCCACCACGCAGATGCGGGTGGTATCGCGCATCGGGTCCTGGCAGATGGAGCACTCGTCGGCCGTGGCGTAGTTAAAGCAGCGGCTGCAAAAGTGGACCTCCTGCTTGACCTCCAGGATGGCCTCGGCCAGGCGGCGCGCCTCCTCGGCGTCGGCCTCCAACAGGTAATAGGCGATGCGCTGGGCCGACTTGGGACCAATGCCCGGCAGACGGCCCAGCTCATCGAGCAGTTTTTGCAGACTGTGATTTGCACTCATATTATATGCGTGTCTTAGAACGGCATGCCCGGGATGTTGAGGCCGCCGGTGATGGCGCCCATCTGCTTGTTGGCGAGCTCGTTGACGCCGCGGACGGCCTCGTTGACGGCAGCCATGATCATATCCTGCAGCATATCGACGTCCTCGGGATCGAGGGCATCGGGATCGATGGTGAGGTTGACGAGCTCCATCTCGCCGTTAACGGTCACCTTGACCATGCCGCCGCCGGCAGAGGCGTCGACGGTCTGGGACTTGAGGTTCTCCTGCGCGGCGGCAAGCTGCTCCTGCATCTTGCGAGCCTGCTTCATCATCTGCTGCATGTTCATACCGGCCATGATGGCTCCTTTACGTGCGGCCGCACGCCGAGCTGCAAGGGCAGCCGAGACGCGGCGGGACTTTCAAACTCAAAAATCGTACCACGGCGCGAGGCCAGAGAGCGGGGCGGACGTGTTACCTCAGTCGATATACATGTCCTGGAGCGCAAGCCGCACCCATAGATTATGCAAAGTTGAATAATTCGCATCTGCATAATATTGGAAGCTAAATCTTGTAGAGCCGGAATCCGACATTTAATGCGTACCACTAAATGGCTAAATGCCGAGCCACTACTCGAGGCGGCGCACATGGCGGCAGGGTATAATTTGATTGCCATAGATAGCAATTTGGAGGTGCCCCATGAATGCCCCCGACGTGCTCCAAAACATCCGCTCAAAACACCCCGTTGCATATTTGGTTCTCTATCTCTTTGTCGGCTGGGCATTGCTGGTTGTCATCACCCATGCCATAGCCTTTGGAGCAGAACTGCTGATAGCCAGTTCGGACCAGCCCATCGTCAAATGGGAAGCGACCGATGAGGGCACCGCCGGAACTCGAACCATTTACGACCACCGCCCGTCCCTCTACCCAGAGTTCAAGGTCAAGATAATGGACTCCAAGATT
>USMR01000146.1 GCA_900555815.1 uncultured Collinsella sp. | reverse complement strand
TTGTGCGGCCCTCAAGGGCATCTTCGTGTACTACTTTGAGAATGAGACCGGCCGTCAGCTTGTGGCCTATGACGGAGCCGTGTTTAAGGGCACGCCGTACCGCGATGCCGATGGCAACCCGGTCGCCGCCTACGACGCGCTCGGCGACGACACCTTCATCTATGAGTCCGAGCTCATCGGTAACGAGACTGCGCCCGAGGCCCAGGCCATGCCCAAACCCGAGCTCGATAATCCCTAGATGAAGCTCTCGGGCCTTCAGCCCGATGCCACGGGCTTCTTCAAGAATCCCTTCGCCAAGGACGATGACTCCAACTCGGACGACGATACCTACATAGAAAAAGAGAACGTCAATTGCGCGTAGAGTGTAATAAGCCTTATCGCCGGACATTACTGCATACAATACGTAGCCAAATGCTGGTTGGTTTGCGTACCAGCAGGAGAAGGCCAAGAGCGCTAAAAGTGCTAGTACCAGAAGTGCATTCAGGACAAATCGTCTACTTTTCATCGATCGCTCCTTCCGGGTGACTCTTATATGCAATTATACAGCAGTCCTTTTTCAAAGGATCGCACAGTACTGAATAACGTGCACTTTCGCTGGAGGGTCGCTGTTTGGCGGCCCTCTTTTTTGCACTTGCGCGGTGGGATGGTAATATCGTTACGTTTGAACTGTTTCGATGTGAAACCGAGGAGATTCCCTCTATGAGTGCTGACTACCCGTCAATGACTACGGCCGAGATCCGCTCCAAGTTCCTCAACTTCTTTGAGGAGCGCGGTCTTAAGCTCTATCCTTCTTCGTCCCTCGTCCCCGATGATCCCTCGCTGCTGCTTGCCAACGCCGGCATGAACCAGTTTAAGGAGTACTACCAGGGCAAGAAGACCATGAAGGAGATCGGCGCGATTTCCTGCCAGAAGTGCGTCCGCACCAACGACATCGATTGCATCGGCGAGGACGGTCGTCACCTGTCGTTCTTCGAGATGCTCGGCGATTTCTCTTTTGGCGGCGTCTCCAAGGAGCAGGCTTGCGCATGGGCCTTTGAGCTCATCACCAAGGAGTTCAAGCTGCCGCTCGACCGCCTGTACTTTACCGTCTTTACCGAGGACGACGAGACCCACGACGTGTGGCGTTCTCTGGGCGTTGCCGAGGACCACATCTCCCGCCTGGGCGAGGACGACAACTTCTGGGCCGCTGGCCCCACCGGCCCCTGCGGTCCGTGCTCCGAGATCTACTTTGACATGGGCGAGGAGGTCGGCTGCGGCAGCCCCGACTGCAAGCCTGGCTGCGACTGCGACCGCTTCCTTGAGTTCTGGAACCTTGTGTTTACCCAGTACGACCGTCAGGAGGACGGCTCCATGCCGGAGCTGCCGCACCGCAACCTCGATACGGGCATGGGCCTGGAGCGCATGGCCGCCATCATGCAGCACAAGACCGCCAATTACGACGGCGACTTGATGCAGCATCTCATCAAGCTGGGCGAGGAGATCAGCGGCAAGACCTATGACGCCGATGATTACTCCGGCGCCAGCCGCTCGCTGCGCATCATCGCCGATCACTCCCGTGCCGTCGACTTTATGATTTCCGACGGCATCCTCCCCGGTAACGAGGGTCGCGAGTACGTCCTTCGCCGTCTGCTCCGCCGTGCCGTGTTCCACGGTCGCCTGCTGGGTATCGAGGGTGCCTTCCTGACCAAGTTCATCGACGAGGTCAACGCTCAGATGGGCGAGGCCTATCCTGAGCTGCTCAAGAACGTCGCGCTCGTCAAGGGTATCGTCGCCTCCGAGGAGGAGCGTTTCTCCACGACGCTCGACAACGGTCGCGTCTACCTGGATGAGGCCCTGGCAGCGCTTGCCGAGGGTGCTGTGCTTCCGGGCGATGTTGCCTTTAAGCTGCACGACACCTTTGGTTTCCCCATCGACCTGACCGTCGAGATCGCCGGCACCGCTGGCCACGATGTCGACATGGACGGCTTTACCGCCTGCATGGAGGACCAGAAGGCCCGCGCCCGCGCTAACGCAAAGGGCGATGCCTGGGGCAGCTTCAACGATGTGTGGGTCGAGCTTTCCGACAAGGTCGCAGCGACCGAGTTCGACGGCTATGACAACGATGTGATCGAGGGCGCCAAGGTTGTCGCCATCGTGCGCAACGGCGAGTCCGTCGAGTCCGCTGCCGCCGGCGAGGACGTCGAGGTCGTGCTCGACCGCACCCCGTTCTACGCCGAGATGGGTGGCCAGCAGGGCGATGCCGGAAAGCTTTCCGCCGAGGGCGTTGTTCTTACCGTTTCCGATACCAAGAACCACAACGGCCTGTATGCCCACGTCGCGCACGTTGCCGAGGGCACGCTGACCGTCGGTGCCGCTGTGACCGCCGCGCTCGACGCCGAGCGCCGTGGCTTCCTGCGCCGCAACCACACCGCCACGCACCTGCTCGACGCTGCCCTTAAGCAGGTCCTGGGCGAGCACGTCTCCCAGGCCGGCTCGCTGGTGACGCCCGAGCACCTGCGCTTTGACTTTACACACTTCGAGGCCCTGTCCTCCGAGCAGCTCAAGGCTGTCGAGGACCTGGTCAACCAGCAGATCTTCGCTTCCAAGCCGGTCGTGACCCGTGTCATGGGCATCGACGAGGCTAAGGCTGCCGGCGCTGTCGCCCTGTTTGGCGAGAAGTATGGCGACGTCGTCCGCGTTGTCTCCGTGGGCGCTGAGGACCAGCCGTTCTCCCGCGAACTCTGCGGTGGCACACACGCTGCCAACACCGCCGAGATCGGCCTGTTCAAGATCATTTCCGAGTCCTCCACGGGCTCCAATGTCCGCCGTATCGAGGCCGTGACCTCTAAGGGTGCCCTCGACTATATGGCCGACCGCCTGGCACTCGTTGACGCCGCTGCTACTGCGCTCAAGTGCCGCGTCGACGAGGTTCCCGCTCGCGTGGAGAACCTGCAGGCCGAGCTGCGCGAGACGTCCAATAAGCTCAAGAAGGCTCTGACCGGTGGCTCCTCCGACGCCATCTCCAGCGCCATCGAGGGCGCCGTCGAGCTGAATGGCTACAAGCTCGTTGTTGCTGAGCTTCAGGGTCTCGAGGCCGCTGACCTGCGCAACGTTTGGGATACCGTGCACCAGAAGGTCGCCGGCCCTGTCGCCTGCGTTGTTGCCAGCGTGACTGAGAAGGGCACTCCGGCCCTGCTCGCTGCCGGCTCCGATGACGCCGTCAAGGCCGGTTTCCACGCCGGTAACGTGATCAAGCAGATCGCGGGTCTGGTCGACGGTCGCGGTGGCGGTCGTCCCAACATGGCCCAGGCCGGTGGCAAGAACGCTGCCGGCATCGCCGATGCCCTCGCGGCCGCTAAGACCGCGCTCGGCGCCTAAGAATCTAAGAAGTCGCTGTGGTTGCGCTCGCGCTGGACATAGGGGAGACCAGGATTGGCATCGCCGTCTCGAGCCGTGATGGCAAGATGGCGATGCCTGTCAAGGTGCTTCCGGCTGCCGAGGTCACCGGTATGGCCAAGACGTTCCGCTACCTGGTGGAGGACTATGAGCCCGATATCCTGGTAAGCGGACGTCCCCTGACCATGGCCGGTGAGCCCGGCCCTCAGGCCGAGCGCGTTGCCGCTGTGGCGCAAAAGATTGCCGACGAGCTCGATCTTCCGTTGGAGTTTGAGGACGAGCGTCTGTCCTCGCAAGAGGCCAAGCGTATCCTGCGCGAGCAGGGACTCAACGAAAAGCAGATGAGGGGCAAGATCGACATGATTGCCGCCAGCCTGTTTTTGCAGACGTGGCTCGATCGTAAAAACGAGGAGGTTTCGCATGCCTAGTGCTTCCGATCCGCGCCAGCCGAATCGTACACAGCAGCCGGCGTCGCGCCCTGCCCAGCCTGGCCAGCTTCCGGCACAGCCGACGCAGCGCGCAGCTCAGCCTGCCGCGCGCCCGGCGCAGTCCTTCTCTCGTTCGGCCCAACCTGTTCAACGGACGGGTCAGCAGCCTTCTGCTCGTTCGGTTCAGCATTCGGCTTCTCACGCGGCTCAGCAGCCCACTGCTCGTACGGCCCAGCCTGCAGGCGGCACCCGCTTTAAGCAGCAGGCACCTACCCAGCGAACGCAGGCCCCCCAATCGCATTCGCAT
>USMR01000145.1 GCA_900555815.1 uncultured Collinsella sp. | reverse complement strand
CCCAGCGTGCTATCGCTCAAGAACACGGTAAAGAACAGGCCACCGAAGGCAATAAACGCACCGGCGAACATTGCCAACAGAAAGGCCTTTGCGACCGGCAGGTTGGCCTTGGTCACGCCGGCGGCCTCGGTCTTGGCCTCGATCGCGGCGGGTGCCAGGCAATCAGGAGCGGGGTACTCCACCTTGGAATCTGCCATGTCAATCACTTCTTTCCTAATCAGCAGGGACAAGCGCTCCTATTGCTCTTGCCCCAAGCGGACAAAGTGGGAAAAGTCGTTGGCGGCCACGGCGTCGTACACGGCGTCGACGGCGTCAAAGACCTCCGGGGACATGGGGTTGTAGAACTCCGTGTCGCCCGGTTGAATCCCTATGAAGACGATATCATCACACGATTGCTCAATCTCTTCGATCAGAATCGACAGGGGAAGCGAATGCGTGGTGAACATCGACTTGCGGGCCACATCGCGCTTGTCGAGCAGGCGGATGGCACCGACGGGCAGCGCCATGTCGGCGGCATCGACCAATACCAAACGCGGCGGACGTTCGCGCTTGACCTCGATGATGTCATCCTCGGGCGTCTGACCGCCATCGATGGTGTACCAGCCGGCAAGCGGCGCGTCTTCCATCTTTTTGGAGAGCACGGGGCCGGCGGCATCGTCGGCACGCAGCACGCTTCCCGCCGTGAGCACGATACCCGCAAACGGGGCTCCGTTCACACGTCCATCTACAACGCGACCCATTACTGCAACCTTCCCGTCAGATACACGCCCGACACATCGCGCACGCGCTCAACCAGATCGCGGAACTTCATCAGAAACGCGACCTGCTGGGCATGCAGGCCAAAGTCGTCGTCGAACACCGAGATGCCGGCCTTGGCAGAACCGCGAAAACCGCGCTCATCGAGCAGCATATCGCAGGCCTCGAGCAGCGACGGCACCGCCGCCTTGTCGAGCTGGCACTCACCAAAGGAGCGGATGGCCTCGAACTTGGTCTTGGCCTCCCCCTCCGGCAGCGCGTCGACGAGCGAATAGAACACATCCACCGGCACCGACAGGCGCGGCTCAAAGCAATCGAGCACGCCGGTGTGGTGGCCCACGGCGAGCGTGTAGTACAGCACGTCGCAGGCCTCCTGGGGAACGTCTTCCTCGGTCTCCACAAACTTACGCGTGAGCTCATAGAAGACCACCTGGTCGGGCGCGTGGCCCAGGCAGGGGTCGGCGACGCCCTCGGCGGCCTCGTCGCTTGCGCGCGAGGCATCGCCAAAAGAGCCGCCGAGCATACCGGGGCCCGCAAAGTAACCAGAGCGGTCCGGGAGCTCCATCTAGCGACCTCCGGCCAGCACCAGATCCTGCAGCGCCGAGTACACCTCGACGCGGCGCGGATCATCTTGCTTGTCGATGAGCAGCGCCATGGCACCGCGGATATCGCCCTTGGGCGCGCCCTCGAGCGTATCCATAAACTCGTTGGCCAGGTCGCGGCCGTAACGGTAGCCGCTCATGGCGCGAGCCTCGCGCTCGATGGCAACGCGCAGCTTATACGGCACGCCGGGGTGCAGGATATCGGCCTGCTCGCCGGCGGCCTCCACCGTGGTCTCGGCATGGAGCTTTTGGTCCAGCAGACCAAGTGCCATGGCAAAACCGTAGACGGTCTGCGCGGGGCTGGGCGGGCAGCCGGGGATATAGACGTCGACCGGCAAGATCTTGTCCGTGCCACCCCAGACGCAGTAGTTGTCGTAGAAGATGCCGCCGGTGCAGCCGCACGCGCCATAGGACACCACGATCTTAGGATCGGGTGCGGCCTCAAAGGCGCGCAGGGCCGGCATGCGCATGGCACGCGTCACGGCGCCGGTGTACAGCAGCACATCGGCGTGACGGGGCGAGGGTACGACCTTGATGCCAAAACGCTCGACGTCAAAGACGGGCGTGATGGAACCGAAGATCTCGATCTCGCAGCCGTTGCAGCCGCCGCAGTCAACACGGTAGACGTACACCGAGCGCTTAATCTTCTTAAGAAGGGTCGCCTTGGCCTTCTCGATGCTCTCGTCGAGCTCGATCTTGGTCGGGCGGTACTGAAGCCGCTCGGGCAAAAGCGTGGGTTCGGCCATGGTTACTCCTCCTTCGTATCAAAATCCATGATGATGCCCTCGACCGGCGCCGGACCGGCGGGAATCTCGGGCGCATCGGGGTTGAGCTCGCGGTCGATATACTCCGGGTTCACGCCGTGGCCGCCCAGATACTCCATGCCGGGGCCCTGGGGCTCGCCGGACGCAAGCGTCTCGTTGGCAGCCATGCCGGCAGCGTTGCCGGTCTTTACGGCCGAGGCGGCGCGCAGGGCGTCGAGCTCGCGCTTGCACTCCTGGCACATACCGACGGTACGGGCGGCCTGCTCGGCCTCCATGCCGCCGGCCTTTTGCAGCAGGCGCTTAGCGTAGTCGATCTCCTTGTGCGGGGCAAACGGCTTGCCGCAGCGCGAGCAGTGCTCGAGCGTATAGACGCTCTTGCTGGTGAGGTCGTCCTTGCTCATGACGGCCAGCTCAAACTCCTCGGTGAGCTTGATGGCCTCCATGGGGCAGGCTTCCTCGCAGCGGCCGCAAAAGATGCAGCGGCCGTAGTCGATCGACCAGGTAATGGTATCGGCCGCAAGGTCAGTGTCCATGCGAATGGCATCGGCCGGGCACGCCACGCCGCAGGCACCGCAGGCGATGCAGAGCTCGGCATTGTGCTCGGGCTTGCCGCGCATGTCCTTGTTGGTGGGGAACGGCGCAAACGGGTACTTGACCGTCGCGTCGCCGGCCTTGGCGTTAACCTTCCAAAGCTTCAGCATATTAGAGCGCCTCCTCATCGAGCGGAGCGGCCATGGTGCCCTCGCCCGCAAGCGGCGACTTGTCGCGCCAGACGTTCTCGAACTGCTCCTTGTCAAGCACGTGATCGCGCTTGGCGGCGACATCGGTCACCGTCACGCGGTCGGTGCAGGAGTAGCACGGGTCGAGCGAGCCGACGATCAGCGCCGCGTCGCCCACGGTGTTGCCGCGGAACATGTAGCGCAGGACCGGCCAGTTGCTGTACGTGGCGGCCTTAGCGCGCCAGCGGTAGCACTTCTGGTTATTGCCGAGCATGGCCCAGTGCACGTCCTCGCCGCGCGGCGCCTCGGTGGCGCCGATGGCGTACTTGTGCGGGGTGTACTCCCAATCCGTGGTGAGGATGGGGCCCGACGGGCAGTTCTCGAGCATGGTCTCGATCATGTCAATCGAATCGTAGACCTCCTGGATGCGAACGGCGGTACGGCCGAAGGCATCACAGGTGTCGGCCGTGGCAGCATGCATCTTCTGGACATCCGGATCGGCGTAGCCGTCGAAGGGATGGTCAAAGCGCACGTCGCGGGCATAGCCCGAGCCACGCATGAGCGGGCCGACCGGCGAGAAGTCGCGTGCGATCTTGCGGTCCAGGATGCCGATGCCGCTCGTACGCTCGATAAAGTTGGGCGTAGAGAGCAAGACGTCGACGAGCTCCTGAACCTCGGAGCGCAACTGGTGGATGGTCGTGAGCGTGGAAAGCTTCTGCTCGGCCAAAATGTCGCGGCGCACGCCGCCGATCACGTTGAGGCCGTAGGTCTTGCGGTGACCGGAGAGCTTCTCGGCCAGGTCCATGGACTTCTCGCGGACGCGGAAGAACTGCTGGAAGCCGGAGTCGAAGCCCGTGTAGTGCGATGCCAGGCCAATGTTGAGCAGATGCGAGTGCAGGCGCTCGACCTCGAGCATGATGGCGCGGATGTACTGGGCGCGCGGCGGGACATGAATGCCCTGGGCGCGCTCGACGGCCTCGGCATAGGCCACCGAGTGGGCGCAGCCGCAGATGCCGCAGATGCGGTCGGCGAGGAACGTCACAGCGTCATAGTTCAGGCGCGTCTCGGCGACCTTCTCCATGCCGCGGTGCACATAGAACAGACGGTAGTCGGCGTCGACGATCGTCTCGCCCTCGACGAACAGGCGGAAGTGGCCGGGCTCGTCGGAGGTAATGTGCAGCGGGCCCATGGGGACGAGCGTGGTCTCCTTGCCCTTGGTGTCGGCCAAGAACTCGTAGTTTTCCATGTCGCTCGCGGGAGCGGGACGAAAGCGGTAGTCCATGGAGT
>USMR01000144.1 GCA_900555815.1 uncultured Collinsella sp. | reverse complement strand
ATGGGCGAGAACCTGCGTGCACATATCGACGATGCGCTGCTGAGCCGCAAGGTTGCGACCATTCGCACCGATGCGCCTGTCGAGCTCGACTTTGACGCGACTTCCTTCCCGGCGTTTTCTGCCGACGAAGTGTCCGCGGCGCTCGGCACGCTCGGCATTACGGCCATGCAGAACCGTTTCCTGGCGCTGATTGACGGCGAGGGCGGGGTCGTGCCCGCTGCCAGCGCGTTTGAGATTCCCCCTGTTTTGCGTGCCGCCGCCGGCGATGCCGAGGCGCTCGCTGCCGCTGCTGCCGAGATTGCTCGCGCGATTGATGCGGGCGAGTGGATTGCCGCTGTTGTGGACGATGACAAGGAGGAGGGTGCGCTCTTTGGCCTGACGCGTACGCTGTGGCTGGCGACGTCCAAGGGGCTCTTTGCGCTCGAGGAGGCCGATGGCGGCGCGCCTGCCGCTGCCGAGGGCTTCAATTTTGCCCACGGTATGATCGCTGGCGTGCTCGCGCGCCTGTTTATGGAGGGCCGCGTGGCGAGCCCGGACATGAAGGCGCTGCTGCACGAGCTCTCGCCCATCGATTCTTCTGAGCCCGAGCTCATGGACCCGCTGTCCGCTGATTCCACGCGCATCTTCGATACCGTGGTTGCCGCTTACCTGCTGGATTCCGACCGCTCCGAGTTCGATGAGGCGTATCTGGCCGATACCTATCTGCAGATGGCGCTTCCTCCGGCGCGCGGTGCAGAGGGTACCGGCGAGGACGCCCCCGCGCCTGCCGCTCGCACGGCGGCCTTGACGCTGGCGCTGGTCGCACCGCTGCGCGATCGCATGACCCGCGAGAACGCCGCCAACGTGTTCGATGGCATCGAGATGCCGCTCGTGCCGGTGCTTGTCAAGATGGAGCGCGCGGGCATGCTCGTGGATCCCGATCGGCTGCGCAGCCTGTCCGAGGGCCTGGCGACCCAGATCACCGAGGTCGAGCGAAGCATTCGCAACCTTGCCGGTGACGAGACCTTTAACATCGGCAGCCCCATGCAGCTCTCACATGTGCTCTTTGATGTGATGGGCCTTCCGACCAAGGGTCTCAAAAAGACCAAGCGCGGCTACTATTCGACCAATGCCAAGGTACTGAGTGATCTTGCCCGTGACCACGAGATCGTTCGTCTGATCTTGGACTGGCGCGAGAAGTCCAAGATTAAGTCAACCTATCTGGACACGTTGGGCCCGCTGCGCCGCGGTGACGGCCGCGTGCACACCACGTACAACCAAACCATTACCGCAACGGGGCGTTTGTCCTCGAGCGACCCGAACTTGCAGAACATTCCGACGCGCTCGGAGCTGGGCCGTACCGTCAAGACGGCGTTTTCGGCAGGAGAGGGAAGCGTCTTTTTGGCGGTGGACTACTCGCAGATCGAGCTGCGTCTGCTGGCGCATCTCTCGGGTGACGAGCACCTGGTGCGCGCCTTTAACGAGGGCGAGGACTTCCACGCCGAGACGGCCGCGCGCGTGTTTGGCGTTCCCGTGTCCGAGGTAACGCCCGACTTGCGCAGTCGCGCCAAGGCCGTGAACTTTGGCATCGTGTACGGTCAGCAGGCCTACGGTCTGTCGCAGTCGCTGCACATCTCGATGGACGAGGCGCGTGGCATGATCGACCGCTACTACGAGGCCTACCCGGGCGTGCGCACGTTCCTTGACAACGTGGTGGCACGTGCCAAGCAGACGGGCTACGCCGAGACCATGTACGGTCGCCGGCGTCATATTCCGGAGCTCAAGGCCAAAAATCCGCAACTCCGCGGCTTTGGCGAGCGCACGGCCATGAACCACCCCATGCAGGGAACCGCCGCCGACATCATCAAGATCGCGATGGCCCGCGTGAGCCGCCGTCTGGAAGAAGAAGGCTTTGCCGCCCACATGATCCTGCAGGTACATGACGAACTGGACTTTGAGTGCCCGGTCGAAGAAGTCGAACGCCTGACCGCCATGGTCCAAGACGTCATGGAACACGTCGTAGACCTACGCGTACCGTTGATCGCCGAAGCCAGCACCGGCATAACCTGGGCCGACGCCAAATAAAGAAGCACCCACAATCCCAAAGTAACCAAAAGCAGAAGGGGGCTCCTTGCCAACAAGGAGCCCCCTTCATTCCAAAAAAGTCAGCCAAAGTATCTAGGCGCCAAGACGCTATCCAGGCGGCAAGCAAGTCACCGCAGGACCTGGCCGGGGGGGGGGGGGGGGGGTTTTTTTGTTTTCCCCTCCCCCCCCCCCCCCACTTACACTTTATCTCCGCCACCCCCCCCCCCCCCCCCCCCCCCAACACCCAAAACCCCCCCCCCCCCCCCCGGCCAGGTCCGACGAGCGCGTTAACGAGCCGCCAAGATGGCGTCGATGAGCGTCAGTACGCCCCCGTCGTTGTTGCTCGGAATGCGCCATTTGGCGTGCGCGTTCATGTGCTCCTCGGCATTGTCCACAATAAAGCTGTGACCGACGCGCTCCAGCATGGGAATATCGTTGTAGGTATCGCCCACGGCGGCGGCGTCGGCAATATCGATGCCCAGGTGCTCGCACAGGTGCGCGACGCCGGCGCCCTTGTCGACGCCCAGGTTCATAAAGTCGATCCACTCGCGCCCGGCGTTGGTGACGTAAAGCTTGTCCGAGAACTCGGGGCTATAAGTCTCGCGGAATGCGGGCTCGGCGTCGTAGCCGGGGAAGAAGACCGAGATCTTGTTGGACTCGATATCAATGCCCTCAAAGCTGTCGACGTAGTTGATCGTGTTGTAGTAGACGCTGATCTCGTCGTGGTATTGGTGGTCGCGCGCGAGCACGTAGAACTCGTCGAAGCAGCACAGGACGGGGACAGCGCGAGGATCCTCAGAGGCGCGGCTCAAGACCTGCTGGTACAGTTCCACGTCGATATTGCTCTTATAGATATAGCTGCCGCGATAGATCACGCACGCTCCGTTGTCGGGACAAAAGGCGAGGCGGTTCTTGATGCCCTCGAACATCTCCTCGAGCTTGGGGGCGGGACGTCCGCTGGCGGGGCAGAATACGATGCCGGCGTCGGCGAGCTTGTCCAGGCGCTCATCAAGACCCTGCGGCAACACGCGCTCGTCGGTGAGCAGCGTCTTGTCCATGTCGACGGCGATGAGTTTAATGTTGCCGATGTTAGCGTCTGATTCGTAAGTCTGCATAAAATGCGCCTTTCCGTTTCCAGATTGTTTCGGGCGTAATGACCCTCTGCTATGTAATCGAGCGTATTTTCGCAGGATTGGCGCGTTTTTGCATCACCATTCACAAACTAATGAAAAAACTTTTCAGAAATTTGAATTTGTCGCTTGCGCAGCGAGCACTTTATCGTAATATAGCGAACATCGAAAACGGAGACGGCGAATGAGCCGCTTGCCGAGGAAAAGGTACCGTTTACGATATTAGAATTGCGCCCGGCGATAGGTGAAAGGAGAGGCAGATGCAGTTCGTAAAGATCATCACTACTGCAGACAATGCCATCCGACGCCAGCGCGCAATTTCCCGACGACGATAACAATCGTCTCTGTCCGCATGGGGCGAATTGCCTCAACAGAGTCATTTTGAGGTCGTTGGGTTTTAGCACGACATTGCTGCATGTTTCTAGGGCATGTATGTGCTGATTTTTGCTATTTAACCTGATATTGCACGGTTTTTGATCTCGAAATGACTTGCAACTGACCGATGTTCTAACTAGCTACCAAGGGCGAAAGGAAACAGCCATGAGCAAGGAAAAAGTCGTTCTCGCATATTCCGGTGGTCTTGATACATCCGTATGTGTCAAGTGGCTCCAGGACGAGAAGAATCTCGATGTCGTTTGCGTCTGCGGCAACGTGGGCCAGGAGGAGACCGGCCTGGATGCCAAGAAGCAGAAGGCGCTCGACCTGGGCGTTCTCGATTGCCAGGTGCTTGACCTGCGCGACGAGTTCTCCGATGAGTTCCTGACCAAGGCCATCGCCGCAAACTCCATGTACGAGAACAAGTATCCGCTGCTCTCCGCTCTTTCCCGTCCGCTGCTCGCCAAGAAGCTTGTCGAGGTCGCTCACGAGTTTGGCGCGACCTACGTCGCCCACGGCTGCACCGGCAAGGGCAACGACCAGGTCCGTTTTGAGGCCGCCGTCAAGGC
>USMR01000143.1 GCA_900555815.1 uncultured Collinsella sp. | reverse complement strand
CAAAGCAGGGAAACAACTTTCGTTCTGCGACCAGCCGCGAAAGCGTGGCAGTCGAAAGCTCCCCTGCGTCGAGAAACTCGTCGAGAGCCGCTTCATCCAACGCAGCAGCGTCCTCCTGAACGGTGCCGCCCGCCAACAGTTCGCTGGCATCCAGGCAGCCCTCGGAAAGATGTTGCCCAAGTTGTGCCAGCAAAACATCTCGACCGGGATTCTCCAAATCGATTTTGTTGATAAAGATGAACGTCGGAATGTCATAGCGCGCGAGCAGGCGCCACAGGGTTTCGGTGTGCCCCTGCACGCCGTCGTTGGCGCCCACAACCAAAATCGCGTAGTCGAGTGCGCGCAGCGTGCGCTCCGCCTCGGCAGAAAAATCGACATGCCCCGGCGCATCCACGAGCATGACGTGGGTATCGCCATGGTCGAGCACGGCCTGCGACGAGAAGATCGTAATACCACGCTCGCGCTCGATCGCGTTCGTATCCAGATGCGAATCGCCATCGTCCACGCGGCCGCACTTACGAATGCGACCCGCGTTGAACAGCATGGCCTCGGCCAGCGTGGTCTTGCCGGCATCGACATGCGCCAAGATTCCAACGACCGCTTGCTTCGACATGGCTCTCCTCTTATTGCAAGCCCATCGCGCGCGGCAACGGGCGCTCTCGTTCCACACTGGATGATACAATTTACGGGCCGGCGGGCGAAGCGGGCCCTATCCCCCGACCGAGCTCATCGCCCCGCGTTGCCGCGCAGCGATTTTCGTAGGTTCGCGCCTTGCGAAAGCCGGCTTTCAAAACAGCACAGCGAACGAAAATAGCCCGGGTGGGACCATCTTCGTTCGCACGAATTATTGATACGCGTCCTCGCTCTTACGCCTCGCGCAGCCAATCGAACGCGACACGCGCCGTGCTGTCGGACACATAGACGATACCAGCGCGCTCAAAGCCGGCCTTTATGATGGCACCCTGCATGGGCAGGTTGTCCTGATGCGTGTCGATACGCAGGTGATCGGCACGCTCCTTGGCAAAGGCAAACATCGCGGCCGCGATACCGTGCGCGGTACCGTCGGATGCCACACGGTGCAGCACGGCGTACGGAGTGTCGCTACGCCATTGACCGTCCTCAATTACGTCATAGCACTCGTCCGGGCCGGGCAAAAAGGCAAACGTCGCCACCACTCGACCGTCGACTTCGCACACATAGCTGCCACCGGCGGCGATATCGGCAGCCAGTTGCTCGGCAGAAGGCGTGCCCTCGGGCCACTGTGTGGCGTTGCCATGCGCGCGCATAAAGGCGCGGGCCGCGTCATAGATAGCCATGACAGTGGGAATGTCGGTATCGAGGGTTTTTCTGATCATCACGCGGCGACCTCACGTTTATTGGTATCACTTTGATTGAGCAATGATACCAACGTTTGGAGAGGGGCGCGATGCAGATGGGGAGCAAAAAGCGAGCCGCCTGGTCAAAAGCAAAAAGCGAGTTTTTGAGCACTGCCACCGGCGGCGATATGAGCGACCTGTTTGCACGCGAGGACGAGCGCCGCGACGCCCTGGACGCCGAGCGCGATGAGGCCTGGCGCTACAAGTCGTGCGAGCGCAAAAACCGTTACGACACGCGCGCCGAGGCCGAGGCCGTTATGGCCGACTGCGAAAACCGCGGGCGGCGCGGTTTGGCCTGCTACAAATGCGAATACTGCGGCGGATGGCACCTGACGTCGCACCCTTGGAAATAGGCGCCGCATCGGCACGGCATTGACTGAGCGCCAGCCATCGCACGCAAGCTACGGGCGCGGCGGCACCAAAACATCGTAACGAACGGCCTTGCCCGCAAGTTGATAGCTCGGCTTAACGCCGGCAAGCAGTGGCCCCTTCACCGGTCGCTTGATAACGACCTTGCGCGGGTGCACCGCAAGCGCAGCTTCGACCAACGTCTCCTCATCGGCGCACGGCTGTTCCAGATGATGCAAGAGTTGGAACTTCTTTTTAACCGCCGCGCTCTTGGTGCGTCCGGGAAACATGGGGTCCAGATACACCACGTCAGGAACGGTGAGCTCGCCCTGCCCGATCAGCTCAGCTGTATGGCGAAGGCCGGCAATGCTGTCCTCGCCCGCATGTAAGCGCATGCGCGCCACGGCTGTCGCAAGCGCCGGATCATCTGCCGCGCGATCCAAGGCATCCTTGAGGAGCGCCGCGATCACGCAATCCTGCTCATACAGATCGACGGCAAAACCCGCAGCCGCCAGCAGCAGCGAATCCTCGCCAAAGCCTGCCGTGGCGTCAATCGCCCATGGGCTCTCGATGCCTTTTGTGCGCGCGGCCTTTACCAACAGCTCTTGCTGCAGACGGCCCTGCTTGAGTCGCGGCAGCATGCGGCCAAAATCCGCGCGCAGCTCCATCGTGCCGTCGGTGAGCGTGAGGCCCTCGGGCTTCCCGATCAGCTCAAGCCCCGCGGCCCGAGCAACAGATAAGGGATCGACGACGCCCATGGACACTCCTTAACAAGCAAAACGAATACGCGGGGCACCGTTTATGTCAGCACCCAACCGTTCGCTATTGTCCCACATGCGACATGGCCCACAGCATCCCAATGCAAAGCACCGTCATCAATCCCGTGCACACGGCAGCGATCGCAGAATCACTCATGCGCCTTCCCAACGACCGCGGCTCATGCACTTGCCCTGCTCCGTACATCATGGCTCCTCCTTGAGACCAGCTCTTACCATGGACCCATCATCGCAGCGCCGCGCATACGCTGCCATCGATTTGACTTACGCCCAGCCTTCCTTTTTGAAAGGTTGGGCTTGGCTGCGCGGGCTCAATGCGCTTTCAAACGCATGCATCGCCGCGTTGAACTACAATGTGCTTCACCATATGTGCAGTACATTGGGTGCGCCAAGTTGGCGTACTCGTATCGAAAGGACCAGCCATGAGCTTCACTCGCAAGACTCTCAAAATCCTTGCTCTCATCTACTTTGTTTTGGGCATCGCCAGCCTCGTCACCGCCGGCGTCGGTATTGCCACGGGCGGTCTCGATTCCACGTACGGTTCGTACGCCACACTCGCAGCGGTCGTGCTTATCGCCAAGGGTCTCGTCGACCTTGCCGCAGGCGTCGCCGGTATCAAGGGCGCCAACAAGCCTTCGCAGGTGGACGGCGCGTTTAAGCTCGGTATTGTTGCCGCGGTCGCCACGCTTGCCCAAGCGGTGCTCACGCTTCCCGCGTTTGGCGGCGACGCCATCAACTTTGGCGCCTTTGCCATCGTGGTGTACGATCTGTTCTTTGTTCAGCAGGCACACGCCGTTAAGGCCGAGAACAAGGACCGCCTATAAGCGCTCGCTTCTCATAACCCCTGCAGCCAGGCAACTAAAAAGGGCCGATCGCGCATCTCCGCGGTCGGCCCTTTACGTTTGCCCAGATAAAACCTACCAAAATAAACCTGTCCCTTTTTGGCAGGTTGTTAGCTGTGGCGGTACTCGGCGATGATGAAGTCGATATCGGTCTGGAGCGTTTCCAGGTTTGCCAGGCGCTCTTTGTCGGCAGGGCGCGTGCGGTAGTAGTACGGCGTCATCTGGAACACCGCCTCGATATCGGCCTGGGTCTGGAGCGTAATATTCGCAGACACCCGCTGCGTTCCGACCAACTCGAGCTCGGTGGTCTTCGGCAGCTTCTCATCGTTAAGGTACGGCGTGTCGTAGAGCACCTCCTTGAGCCCAAAGAGATGACGGGCACCCGGCACCACGGTGTAGAGCGAGCCCTCGGGTGCCAGCACGCGGGCAAACTCGCGCTCGTTAAAGGGGGCAAAGAGCTCGGTCACCATATCGAAGGCGCCATCGGCCACGGGGACGTCCTTCATGTTGGCCACGAAATAGGTCGCATCGCCGCGCTTGGCGGCAAGGCGCACCATTTCTTTGCCCAAATCAAACCCGTAAGCGTCCACGCCCGGCACCGCGCCCATGGCGCTGGTGTAGTAGCCCTCGCCGCAGCAAATATCGAGCAACGTCATGGGGCCGTTCGTAGACGCAGCGCACCCAGCCGCCCGCTCACGCACCAGCTCGACCATTGCATCGCGCAACGGCGCATAGTAGCCACGGTTTAGAAAGTCACGACGGCTGCGTGCCTGCGACTTGGGATCGCCCATGGAGTCGCCGCTCTTGGACGAGCGCAGTAG
>USMR01000142.1 GCA_900555815.1 uncultured Collinsella sp. | reverse complement strand
CGTGCTGATCTCTCACTGCTACATGCACGATGGTCACGGCGCCGTGGTCCTGGGTTCAGAGGCTGCCGGCGGCATCAAGGACCTTACCGTGAGCAAGTGCCTCTTTGAGCGCACCGACCGCGGCCTGCGCGTCAAGACCCGCCGCGGGCGCGGCAAGGATGCCGTCAACGAGGGCATTACCTTTGAGCACATTCGCATGGATGAGGTGCTCACGCCCTTCGTGGTCAACTCCTTCTACTTCTGCGACAAGGACGGCAAGACCGATTACGTGCAGTCTCGCGAGACGTTGCCTGTCGACGACCGCACGCCCGGCTTTGGTGCCACGACGTTTTGCGATATCGAGGCCACTAACTGCCACGCGGCCGCTGCCTACATCACGGGCCTGCCCGAGAGTAAAGTAACGCGCCTGACGTTCCAGGATGTCCACGTGACCTTCGCGCCGGATGCCGAGCCCTTTGTCCCGGCCATGGCCTGCGGCGTTGAGCATCATCGCGCAAAACGTCAAGGTACTCGATCTGCAAAATGTGGTGATCGAGGGCCAGGACGGCGAGGAGCTGCAGCTCCAGAACGTCGACAAGGTTGTCCGTTCCTAACTCGGGTTGATGACCAGGGCTGCATTGTCGGATAAATCGGCAATGCAGCCCTTGTGCGATACGGCCGTGTGCGCTGCGCTACGCATCATGGTGAAAGGGAATACATGCTCAATAAAACGATTCCTGTCGGGGTCGATGGCTCGTCTGCCACGATTACGTCTTATGTTTTTGCCCCGACCGAAGATGCTTATGCTTTAAAACCGCTGCCTGCAGTTGTGGTCGTGCCAGGAGGCGGCTACGATCACGTTTCGCCGCGCGAAGGCGAGCCGGTAGCGCTCCGTTTGTTGGCGATGGGCTACCAAGCGTTTGTACTGAACTATTCGGTTGCTCCGGCTGTCTATCCGCTGGCATTGCAAGAACTCGCGCGGGCGGTCGATACCGTCCGAAGCCATGCGGCAGAGTACTGTGTCGATCCTGATCGGATTACGGTCATGGGTTTTTCGGCCGGTGGGCATCTAGTTGGCTTGCTCGGGGCGCTTTGGGACCAACCCTGGCTTGCAGAGTCGATTGCGGCATCTCCTGAGTCGATTCGGCCTGACGCACTTTGCTTGGGCTATCCGGTCGTAAGCTCGGGGGCCTATGCTCATCGTGGTTCATTTGAACACCTAACGGGTGCCGATGGCGCTTTGGCTCAAAAGTTGTCGATCGAGAATATGGTGGGCGAGGGCTTCCCCCGTACGTTCTTGTGGTATACCGCCGAGGATGCATCGGTACCAGTTCAAAATAGCCTCCTTCTTGCGCAGGCTCTTGCCGACCACGGGATTGGCTTTAGCCTACATGTCTTTCCGCATGGAAAGCATGGGGCATCGCTCGCCACGGCCCTAACGGCATTTAAGGGCTGCGCCGAGCATATTCAGCCACAAGTTCAGGGCTGGCCTGAACAGTTCGCTTCCTGGGAGCGTGATGGACGATGAGCGAAAGTATCTATACGCTGCGCGTTTCGAGGGCTGCGGCAGGAACGTATCCAACGATTTCCGATGCCTTGGCGGCAGCCGATCAGTTCTATCCGGATGCCGAGCAACCGGTGATGATTCGCGTCGATCCGGGTGAGTACCGCGAGCGGGTCGAGATTCGTCGCCCGCATGTGACGATTGAGGGAGAGACGGCCGACAGCGTGCGTATCGTGGGCAGCCTGGGTGCCAAGATGCCTTCGGAGGACGGCTCGGGCGTGGACGGCACGCTCGGCACGTTTAGGACCTATACCGTTTTGGTCGATGCCGACGACGTACGGCTCGAGAACCTCACGATCGAAAACGATGCGGGCGATGGGCGCGAGGTCGGTCAGGCGATTGCCCTGTATGCCGATGGCGACCGTCTGGTTGTCGATGCCTGCTGCATTAAGGGGCACCAGGACACACTGTTTTTGGGTCCGTTGCCCCCGCGCGAAGTCAAACCGGGCGGATTCATTGGGCCCAAGCAGTTTGCGCCGCGTCGGGTGGGCCGTCAGTATTTTCGACGCTGCCGGATTGAGGGCGACGTCGACTTTATCTTTGGCGGCGCGTGTGCCTACTTTGAGGGGTGCGAGATTCGCTCGCTCAACCGCGATATGGATGTCAACGGGTATGTAACGGCAGCCTCCACGCCCGAAGGCGAGCCGCACGGCTTTGTGTTCCACGGCTGTTCGTTTACAGCTCCGGATGGCGTGGCGCCGGATTCGGTCTACCTGGGTCGTCCTTGGCGCGAATGGGCGCAAACTGTGCTGATCGATTGCTGGCTGGGGCGACATATCAAGCGCGAAGGCTGGTGGGATTGGAATAAGCCGGCGGCGCACAACTGCGTGCAGTATGCTGGCGCGATTCTGCATGGGCCGGCGGGTGATACTACCGGCTGGGTGCCGTGGGCGAATGAACTCGATGTGATGGCTGCCGCCGGGTACGCTCGCGAGCAGGTGCTTGCCGGTGCGGATGGCTGGGATCCCGAGGGAGGCACCGGTGATGCGGTTGAGACGACTAGGCTATCTGCCAATGGCCGTACCGTGCACATCGAGACGTACTGCGAAGACGAGCCTGCGCTGCGCGCCCGACTGAAGCGCGAAGGGCGCTCGGCGGCATTTGCGGGCAAGACCCCTGCAGACTTTGAGGCGTGGAGGATTGCGACCAGGACTCGCCTGTACGATGTTTTGGGCCTTTCGCTTATGGACCGCGTCCCGATTGAGATTCGTGAGCTCAGCCGCGTGCGGGTTGCCGGCGGCATCGTGCGCACCCATGCGATGCTGCAGGTGGAGCGCGACGTTTGGATGCCGTTCTACCTGCTCGAGCCGCAGTCGCCTAAGCTCGACGCGCGCGGCCGCAAGCGTTGCTATATCTGCCCGCATGGCCATCAGGGAGCAGGCGCCGCAAGTGTTGCGGGCGTGACGGGCGTGCCGGCGGTCGATGATGCCGTGCGTAAGTTCAATTACGACTACGGTCTGCGTTTGGCACGCATGGGTTACGTGACCGTCTGCCCCGACGCGCGCGGCTGGGGATACCGTCGTGACTGGAAGGGTCAGGGCGATGACGAGAACAGCTACCTGCGCGGTACGTGCCTAAACCAGGCACGTATGGCCGAGCCACTGGGTCTTACGGTCGCGGGCCTCAACGTCTGGGACAACATGCGCTTGATCGATTACTTTGAGGCGCGAGGCGACATTGCCATGGATGACCTGGGTTGCTTTGGTTTTTCGGGTGGCGGCTACATGACGTTGTACATGGCCGCACTCGACCCGCGTGTGCGCAAGGCGTTTGTCTCGGGCTATCTGTACGGTGCCGATGATTCGCTGCTGCATCTCAATGGCATTTGCTGCTGCAACTACACGCCCGGACTTTGGCGCTTACTCGACATGGGCGATATTGCCTCGCTCATCGCGCCACATCCGCTGCTGGTGCAGAGCTGCGAAGAGGATCATCTGAACGGTTCGCGCGGGCTGAAAAATGTTGACGAGCAGCTCGAGATCGTGCGCGATGCCTACAAGTTACTGGGTCGCAGAGATGGCCTGCGGCACGAGGTGTGTCCGGGTGAACACCATCTGGGCGTGACACATCTTGCCGAGGATATCGAATGGCTCGATTCGCACGTTGCGGAATGCGCCCGTGCATAGCCCCTCGGCATGCTGCGAATAAACGGTACGTTCCTGTATGACCGCCGATGGGCGGATGAGGAGAAGATTATGGAAACGAAGAGTTTGAGTGAATCGACCATTTGCTGCTTTGGCGACTCAACGACCTGGGGCGACAACGGCTGCGGTGGGGGAGGCAACGACATCTCGTGGACCTCGCATTTGGGCGCGTTGCTGGGAGGCGCGGTCGTCGAGAACTTTGGCATCAAGGGTTCGCGTATCGCCATCAAGGCCGACCGTACCGATTCGTTTGTCGAGCGCCTTGACGGTATCGACGATGCGGCCGATATCTACATCGTCTTTGGCGGCGTCAACGACTTTAGCCGCAACGTGCCGCTTGGAGAGCTCGGCAGCACGGACGTGCATGAGTTCTATGGTGCACTCGATTACCTGATCCGTACCATCACGGCGCGCTCGCCTCGGGCAAAGCTCGTGTTTATGACGCCGTGCAAGACGAGCGGCAAGCACGAGAAGGAT
>USMR01000141.1 GCA_900555815.1 uncultured Collinsella sp. | reverse complement strand
CGCCTAGCAATTAATTGGCACTCGGGCCGTGACAGGACTGTCCCAGATGCCCACATTAAAAATTCGCCCGCCCCGGGGCTCCTCGCCCGAACCCCTCAGCTAGTTCTTCAGCGAGTTCAGCGGCGCCGGGAAGCGTCCACCGCGGTGGGCAAGCACGGTGCCGGCGTTGGGGTTCACCGGCATGATGGGTGCACGGCCGAACAGGCCACCGTACTCGACGCAGTCGCCCACGCCCTTGCCGATGGCGGGAATCACGCGGACGGCCGTGGTCTTGTTGTTGATGACGCCGATGGCCATCTCGTCGGCGATGATGCCGGCGATGGTCTCGACCGGGGTGTCGCCGGGGATGGCGATCATGTCCAGGCCAACGGAGCACACGCAGGTCATGGCCTCGAGCTTCTCGAGCGAAAGCGCACCAGCTTCGACGGCGGCGATCATGCCGGCGTCCTCGGACACGGGGATGAAAGCGCCGGAGAGACCGCCCACGCTGGAGCTGGCCATGACGCCGCCCTTCTTGACGGCATCGTTGAGCATGGCGAGCGCGCAGGTCGTGCCGGGGCCACCGCAGGTGCCCACGCCGATGATCTCGAGGATGCGGGCAACGGAGTCGCCGATGGCAGGCGTGGGGGCCAGCGACAGGTCGACAATGCCTTTCTCGACACCCAGACGGCGGGCTGCCTCACGGCTCATGAGCTCGCCGGCGCGGGTGATCTTAAAGGCGGTCTGCTTGATTTTCTCGGCAACCTCCATCATCGAGGCGGAGTCGGGGAGCGTCTCCAAGGCAGCAGCCATAACGCCGGGGCCCGAGACGCCAACGTTGATGACGGCGTCGGCCTCGCCACCGCCGTGGACGGCGCCCGCCATAAACGGGGAGTCCTCGACCATGTTGGCAAAGCAGACAAACTTGGAGGCGCCAACGGAATCCTGGTCGGCCGTGAGTTTGGCGGCATCGATGATGGTCTGGGCGGCCATGAGCACGGCATCCATGTTGATACCGGCGCGCAGGCTGGCGACGTTTACGCTGGAGCAGACGCGGCTCGTGGTGGCGAGCGCCTGGGGGATGGACTGGATGACGCGGCGGTCGGCGTCACCGATGCCCTTCTGGACGAGTGCGGAGAAGCCGCCCAGGTAATCGATACCGAGCGTCTCGGCCGCGCGGTCGAGGGCATGCGCGATGGGGGTGAGGTCCTCATCCTTGCAGCACGCGGCGATCTGGGCCACCGGGGTGACGGAAACGCGCTTGTTGACGATGGGGATACCGTACTCGCGCTCGAGGTTCTCGGCGGTCTCGACCAGATGCTCAGCCGTGTGCGTCACGTGGTCGTAGATCTTCGTGCACATGCGGTCGAGGTTCTCGTCACCGCAACCCATGAGCGAAACACCCATGGTGATGGTCCTGATGTCGAGGTTCTGCTCCTCAACCATGCCGCGGGTTTCCGCGATTTCTGCGGGCGTGATCGCCATCCTTGCGCTCCTATCTGCCAAAACGAGCATAGTCTTATCTATTCTAACGTGCCGCACGTGCCAAGTGGCGCATGCGGCGCGTTTTGGTGCTCGGTTGTTTCCGTTGTGTTACTGCCCAAAGACCTCTTCGGCGATACGAGCGCTTTCGGCGGCGTCCTTGGCGTAGTAGTCCGCACCGATCTGCTTGGCGTATTCGGGGGTGAGTACGGCGCCGCCTACGATGATCTTGACGCCCGGCACCTCGGCATGAAGCAGCTTGATGGTCTCTTCCATGGCGACGACCGTGGTAGTCATAAGCGCTGAGAGGCCGACGAGTTTGATGTCGCGCTCCTTGACGGTCTTGAGTACCTCCTGCGGATCGACGTCGCGGCCCAGGTCAAAGACGGTGTAGCCGTAGTTGTCGAGCAGCATTTTGACGATGTTCTTGCCAATATCGTGGATGTCGCCCTTGACGGTGGCCACGCAGATCTTGCCCTTGTCGGCGATCTCGCCGGCGGGCATCAGGCGCTTGATGGTGTCGAAGCCCACGCGCGCGGCCTCGGCCGAGGCCATGAGCTGCGGCAGGAAGAACTTGCCCCGGTCAAAGAGGACGCCAACCTCGTCGAGGGCGGGGATAAAGTGATTGTTGATGAGGTCCATGGCGTCGTGGTCTGCCAGCAGACGCTCGGTCTCGGCAGCGATCTCGCCTTTGCGGCCCGAGACGACCATGCGACGAATCGGGTCGTCGTTGCCGTCGGTGCCGGCGGTGCCAGCAGCGGGCACAGCGTCGGTCGATACTGCCTGAGCAGCTGCCGGGTTGGCGGCGATCTTGTACGGATCGGTCCAGCCGGCATAGCGCTCGATGTATCCGGTCGAGCCCTCGTCCTCAACGCTCAACACGCGATAGCTGTAGACGGTATCCATAAAGCGCTTGGAGCCCGGGTTCATGATGGGGGCGTCCAGACCCGCGCCAAAAGCGGCGGCCAAAAAGACCGAGCCCAGCAGCGGGCGGGCAGGCAGGCCAAAGCTGATGTTCGACACGCCGAGCGCGCACTTGACGCCCAGACGCTCCTTGCACAGGGACATGGCGCGCAGGATCTGCTCGGCCTGGCGTTGATTGGTCGAGGCGGTCATGACCAGGCAGTCGATGAGGATGCGGTCCGGGCCGATGCCGTAACGGGCAGCCTCGGTTACGATGCGCTCGGCGATGGCGAAGCGAGCCTCGGCGGTATCGGGGATGCCGCCTTCGTCGAGCGTAAGGCCGACAACGTTGGTGCCGTAGTGGGCGACCAGCGGAAAGATCTCATCCATGATCTGCTGCTTGCCATTGACCGAGTTGATGATGGGCTTGCCGGCGTAGCGGCGCACGGCGGCCTCGACGGCTGCGGGGTCGGTGGAGTCGATCTGCAGCGGCAGCAGCGTGGAGCCCTGGAGCTGTTCGGTCGCCTGTTGGATGATCTTGACCTCGTCGATCTCGGGCAGGCCGACGTTGACGTCCAGGATATCGGCGCCCTGTTCCTGCTGGCTGATGCCCTGGCTCACGACGTAGTCCAGGTCGCCGTCGCGCAGGGCCTGCTGCAGGCGCTTTTTGCCGGTGGGGTTGATGCGCTCGCCGATGACGGCGATCTTGTGGCCGTCGCAGGGAAGGTCCACGACCGTTTGGGCGCTCGTGACCGACATGCTGGGCTTGCGGCGGCGCGGGCTGGGCGTGTGGTTATCGATAAGCGTGCGCAAGGCCGCCATGTGCGCCGGCGTGGTGCCGCAGCAGCCGCCCACGACGCTCACGCCGTCCTCGATCATGCCGGCGACGGCCTTGGCGTATTCGGGGGCCTGAATGTCAAAGACGGTATTGCCGTCGTCGTCCACATGGGGAAGTCCCGCGTTGGCCTGCACCATAATGGGCTTATCGGAAACGGTGAGCATACGTGCGGCGAGTCCTCGTAGCTCGGCCGGTCCCTGGCTGCAGTTGATGCCCAAAACGTCGGCGCCGATAGCGTCGAGCGTGATGGCGGCGACCTCGGGGCTCGTTCCTAGGAAGGTACGGCCGTCTTCCTCAAAGGTCATGGTGGCAAAGACGGGCAGGTCGGAGTTCTCGCGGCAGGCGAGGACAGCCGCCTTGATCTCGGCCAGGTCGGTCATGGTCTCGATAATAAAGAGGTCCACGCCCACATCGACGCCTGCGCGCACTTCCTCGGCAAAGAGGTCGTAGGCCTCGTCGAAGCTCAGGGTACCCAGGGGGCGAAGCAGCGCGCCGATGGGGCCGATATCGCCGGCGACGTAGCGGGCGCCGGCCTCGCGGGCACAGGCGACGGCCGCGGCAAAGACGTCTGCCACGGTGGCGGCACCGTCGAGCTTGTGGGCGTTGGCGCCAAAGGTGTTGGCGGTAATCACGTCGCAGCCGGCCTCGACATATTGACGTTGGATATCAGTGATAACCTGGGGCTCCTCAAAGTTGAGCAGCTCGGGCAGGGCGCCGGCCTTCATGCCGGCCGCCTCGAACTGCTCCAGATAGTCGTTGTTGAACTCGTAACGGTGGCGGTGACGCTCCGAAATGTTGAGTTTGCCGTAGGCGGCAGCGACTTTCGAGCCTTTCTTCAGCGCACAGGGATAGGCGCCCAGACGCATCGTGCCGCCTTTGGCGGTAATGCCCTTCTGTTCCTCCATCAGGTCGATCACCGGATGCGGCGTCTGCTCCATCTCGCTCGAATTGGCATCGGCGAGATTCAGC
>USMR01000140.1 GCA_900555815.1 uncultured Collinsella sp. | reverse complement strand
ATAACCGACGGTGGCCTTTTTGCCGTTGCGCACGATGGGTTCGGCCAAGACCTGCTGGTTCTCGAGCAGCTTGTCGAAGCGCTGACTAGGGGTGAGGTGCTGGATGAGCGCGAGCGTCTCCTCGTCCTTGGCTTTGGGGTTAAGCAGCTTGTCGATGCCGCCGATCGCTTGCATCACGCTCGTGAGCTCGCCCTTGCTCATCTCCTTTTCCTTAAGGTCGATAAACTGCACCTTAATGCGGCGCTCCTTAAAATAGCGCTGGGCCTTTTTGGTGTCGAACGACTTCTTAGTCCCGAAGATTTGAATATTCATGGTTCCGCCGCTCTATCGAATGAAGTTGGTCGTTGCTCGATCTGCCTCGGGTGCGTTGATACCGGCGGCCTGTCCGGCCTCGATGCAACGTAGGAGCCAAGCCATGTTCTTACCGATGTTTCGCATGGTGGCAAGGCCCTCGGCATCCCCATCGGCGTCGCCGGGCACGCGGCCAAACACGTTGTTCCAGTAGGTGGAAGCAACTACGGGCATCTGCTTAATGGTGAAGTACTTGTTGAGCACATCGAAGGTGGTCGACGTGCCGCCGCGACGGGCGACGGCGACCGCGGCGCCGGGTTTGTGCTCAAAGGCATGCCCGCCGGCATAGAATGCGCGGTCGAGAGCCGAGAGGATGCGTCCGCTGGGATGCGCATAGTAGACGGGCGAGCCAAAGACAAAGCCGTCTGCCTGCTCGGCGGCAGCGATGAGCTCGTTCACCACGTCATCGTCAAAGGTGCAGCGACCGCCAAGCTTGCCGCACTGACCGCAGCCGATGCAGTCGCGAATGGGCTTGGCGCCCAGCTGAAACACCTCGGTATCAATACCTTCGGCATTGAGCTGCTCGGCGATCTCGGCGAGTGCGCGGGCGGTGTTGCCGTTTGCCTTGGGGCTGCCATTGACCAAAAGAACCTTCATCACAAACTCCCTCTGCTTTTGGTGACTTCTGCAGAGGATTATCGCACGATGGGGGAGGCGGCGCGGGCGCGGCGCTAATCCAGTTTGGTACCTGGCACCTGCACGGCTTTCCCGAGCAACGCTTTGAGCTCGTTCAAAATGGAAACGGGCTGACGGTCGACGCCGTCCAGATGGAGCGTGGCCACGCGAATGGGCGGCTGATATTCAAGCGAGCCGATGAGCACGGGAGAACCCAGGAACCGTTCGATGTCGCTTGCGATCTCGTCGATCGCCTCGGGGCCGAGCTCATCGAAGAGTGCCACGAACATCGGCCCCGTCGAGCGGAACAGGCGGCCCTTGCCGCGCGAACAATCCATGAGGCAGGCGGCGCTTTCGGCGAGCACGCGGTCGCCTGCATCGAATCCAAAGCGGGCATTGACCTCGGCGATATCGTCGACCTTAATGGCAATAAAGCCTGCCTCGTGCGGCACGTGGCGCATCTCTCCAATAGCGTTGACCAGTGCGTGGATATCGCCCAGGCCCGTTACCGAGTCGGTCGTATCCGCTAGGCTTCGGTTGACGATAATGCCCACATACATGCTGGGCTCGGTATCGGTGCCGTCCAAGCGGTAGCCCGTGCAGTCGCAAAGCACGTATATTCCGGTGGCATCCATTACGCGATACTGCATGTAGTGAAAGTGCCATGTGCCGTTTATCACCATGTCGAGCTCGGCACGTACGTTGTCGCGGTCCTCGAGATGAACGCGGGCGAGCCACATGTCAAGTGAGTTAAAAGGGTGCTGGGAGGGCAGGTCAAAATCGCGCACGGCGTTAACCGACCATTGCGATTCTCCCGTATCGAGATTGAGGATAAACGGATAGCGCGTCTCGGAGCTCATGGAGATCGCTTGGAACACCCGGTCGTTGCAGGGAAGCTGATCGACGATTGGGCGTTGCGGCGCGTCATCGTCTTTCGGTTGCTGCACACGATGCATAAGCTTATAGCGATACATCTTGCGATCGGCATCCATCGTCATCTGGCGACGCGTGTCGCCAGCAAGTGGATCGACGCGCGAGCAGCCAAAGCTAAAGCTGCCGATCATGGGCGCCTTGCCACCTGAGCTCGCCTCGATCAGCCTGGTACGTACCTGCTCCAAGCGCTGCTCGAGTTCAATCTCGTTTGCGGAGAGCGAGATGAGCACAAACTCGTCTCCACCGATACGGAACAGCATCTCATCGTGCTCCATGGTTTCGGAGAGCGTGCGGCAGATGCTCAGAATATAGCGATTGCCTTCGGCGTGGCCAAACCTATCATTGCAATGCTTGAGATGGTCGATGTCAATATAGGCGCAGGTGAAGGGGTCGCCTTTGCGCCAGAGTTGCTCGACGTGACGGTCGAATCCGTTGCGGTTGCCCAAGTTGGTGAGCGGATCGATATAGGCGTTGCGCTCAAGCAGCTGGCGCTCTTGTTGCAAGATGGCATGCGTCTTTTGCAGTTGCTCACCAACGGCGCGTAGCTCAGCAGGCAGCGCGGCAACATCGAGTTCAGCGGTCGAGACGCCGTTCGCAAGTCGCTGAAGATAGGCAATAATCGATTGCTCGCCCAGGCGATATGACTCGTTCATGATGGATAACCTCCTTGGGCGGAACAACGGTTTGTATCATATCCCCAATTCGGTTTGAATTGGGGATATAAGTTAGCTAATGGAGACAAATGTCCCCTTCGACGGTGGCGTTTTGCGCGCGAGCGTATCAGCTGCTATTGCCACCATCGAGCAATGCCTCAAAATCCTTCGCCGGCATGGGGCGGTAGTAGAGGAAGCCCTGAGCGTAGCGGGCGCCCATTTGTCGTAGCATGTTCGCCTGCTCATTTGTCTCGACGCCTTCGACCACGACGGGCAGATGGAGCGACTGCGCCATTTCGAGCATCGATGAAATGATTTGCGTGCTGCGGCCTTGATCGCGGTCGGTGGGCACAAAGGTGCGGTCGAGCTTGATGACGTCGACGTTGACGTTCTTGAGCATCGCGAGCGTGGACTGACCGGTGCCAAAATCGTCCATATAGGTCAAGAAGCCGCGTGTGTGCAGATCTGCGGTCAGCTTATCCACGGCCTCGGATTCTCCCGTATAAGCCGTCTCGGTGATCTCGATACGCATGAGCTCGGGTGGTAGGTTGTATTGGGCGGCGAGCGCCCCCATATGTTCGGCAACGTCGCAGGCAAGGATATCCACGCGCGACACATTAAGCGAGACCGGAACCACGCGAAGACGACGATCGAGACGCTCTCGAAGCCATATGGCGACACCCTGCCAAATATACTTGTCGAGCGTCACTACAAAGCCGCTTTCCTCGAGTGCGGGGATAAACGTTGCGGGCGAAATGAGAGAGCCGTCCTTGTCAATCCAGTGGGTGAGTGCTTCGGCGCCAATAATCTCGCCGGTTTCCATATCGACCTGGGACCGAAGATAGTACGTGATGCGGCCATTTGACAGCGCGTACTGGAATTCGGTCAGCGTGCGGTGGAACGCGACTTCGCGCTCGTACTCCGCGGGGCGGAAAATGGCAATGCGCTCCTTAAAGTCGTTTTTTGCGCGTCGATTGGTAAACATGGCCTTTGCCTGTGCATCGATGGTGATTTCCTCATTGGAGTCGATGGGGTAAACGCCCATGGACGGACAGAAACCTACGCCGTCATCATACCTGGCTACTGCCTCACGAACGCGGTTGTAGATTTGATGGACGGTGATGTACTTAAAGGGGATGAGTACACAAAAGTCATCTTGGCCCCAGTACCCTGCGACGCCCATATCGGCATTCTCGATGTGCTTGAGGACCGTGCCCACATCGGCGAGTACGCGGTCGCCCTCGGCCTGGCCGTGCCATTCATTAAACAGGCGCATTTGGCCCATGTCGACTGTGGCGATGCACCAGGTGCCGTTGCGCCTTGCCTCGAGAAATGCGTTGGCGCGCCGCATAAACTCGCTGGGTCGATAGAGGCCCGTGAGCGAGTCGATACGTTCGGCTATGGCGCTTTTGCGCTCCGCCTCGGGTATGGGGAGGCTGTCGTTGGGAACAAGCCCGCCGGCCGTGCGAAGGCGACGGTCGAGTTCGCCTAAAACGGCGGTCGCTTGATGGGTTAAGTGCTCGTAAAAGGCCGGGACGACAAGGCAGACGGGAGTAATGGTGTCGCCTGCGATTCGAACAGGAGCGAAAACGGCCTCTTTAAGGTGGCGGGTCAGTTGCTCGAATGCCTC
>USMR01000139.1 GCA_900555815.1 uncultured Collinsella sp. | reverse complement strand
GGTTTATCCACTTTGGCCTACCAAACAGGGGCAGGTTTATTTTGGTCAGTTTTATCGGGTAAAACGGCAAAGGGGGCCGGCCTCGGGTTGCGATGAGGCCGGCCCCCTTTGGGGTGTTGCGTGCATATGGCGGCGCAGGGTTTATTGCGATGCGCTCACTGTGGCGTTTCCGCAGATAAAACCTGCCAAAATAAACATCCCTAAATGGTGGGTTTTAGTGCTTGCCGTTGGCGGAGGCGGCGCCGTTGACGTGGTCGCGGGCATAGACCACGCCGTGCACGATCGCCAGGCCGGCGGCGTCGGCCGCGCGGGCGCAGGTGTCCTGGAAATCCTCGGTCTCGCGGGCGCGCAGCTGCTTAAGCACGTAGTCGGCGACGGCCATCTTGCCGGGAGGGTTGCCGATGCCGGTGCGGATGCGGCTGAAGTCGCGGCTGCCCATCTTGTCGATGATGGAACGCAGGCCGTTGTGGCCAGCATGGCCGCCGCCCACCTTAACACGCACGTCGCCGGCGGGAATATCGAGCTCGTCGTGGATTACGAGCAGCTCCTCGGCCTTGATCTTGTACTCGCGGCAGAGCTTGGAGATGGGACCGCCCGAGGTGTTCATGTACGACTGCGGCTTGACCAGCACAATCTGGCGCTTGCCGCCCTCTTCCTCGGGGTCGTTGATGTTGATGAGCGCGACCTCGGCGCCGGCCTGGTTTTTCCAGTACGTGACGCCGGCCTGACGGGCCAGCTCGTCGATTGCCTTAAAGCCGGCGTTGTGGCGGGTCTCGGCATATTCCTCGCCCGGGTTGCCAAGCCCGGCAACCATGCGAATCTTGAGCGGCTGTGCAGCTGCCATATGCTTCCTTTCGTTACACAAAAGTTTAATCAACGACAAAGGCTACCACGCCCGCCGAAGGCGAGACTTCGTTTCAGCGAAATCCCACCAGACAAAAGCACGGCTGCGGCAGAGCAAGCCGTCGGAACAGAAGAAACCCCCGCGCGACCTTTGCGAAGCAAGGGGGAGCGCGGGGGTTTCTTCTGTTCCGACGGCGATGCGCCGGGTTGCAAGGACGATGCGACTACAGCGCGAAGTCGCCGCCGACGAGCGTGGAGACGGGCTCCTCGTGGTAAACGGCGGAGATGGCCTGAGCGAACTCCTCGGCGACCGAGATGGTCTTGATCTTGCCGCCGACCTCGACGGGAATGGCGTCGGTGACGAGGCACTCGACGATCGGGGCGTCGTTCAGACGCTCGATGGCCGGACCGGAGAAGATGCCGTGGGTGGCGCATACGTAGATGTCGCCGGCGCCCATAGCCTTGAGCTCCTTGACGTTGGCGCACAGGGTGCCTGCGGTGTCGATCATGTCGTCGTTGATGATGCAGGTCTTGCCCTTGATGTCACCGATGATGCCCATGACCTCGGCGGCGTTGTGGCGCGGACGGCCCTTGTGGGCGATGGCCAGGTCGCAGCCGAGCATGTCGGACAGCTTCTTGGCGGCCTTGGCGCGGCCCACATCGGGGGAGACGACAACCAGGTTGTCGGTGTCGAAGTGCATGTCGTTGTAGTACTGGCCAAACAGCGGCAGCGCGGACAGGTGGTTAACCGGGATATCGAAGAAGCCCTGAATCTGGCCCTGGTGCAGGTCGAGGGTGATGATGCGGTTGACGCCGGCGCGCTCGAGCAGGTTGGCGACGAGGCGGGCGGTGATGGGCTCACGCGGGCCGGCCTTGCGGTCCTGACGGGCATAGCCGTAGTGGGTGATAACGGCGGTGATGGAGCGGGCGGATGCGCGCTTGGCAGCGTCGGTGGCGATGAGCAGCTCCATGAGCATGTCGTTGACGTTGCCGCCGGCCACGGACTGAATCAGGAAGACGTCGGCGCCGCGGACGGTCTCGTCGTAGCGGGCGTAAATCTCACCGTTGGCGAACTGCTTTAGCGTAAGGCCCGAAAGCTCGACCCCAAGGAACTCAGCGATCTTCTGAGCGAGGGGACGGTTGGAGGAACCGGAATACACGCGGATGGACTTGCGCATATTCTCCGACTTCTCGGGATCATTAATCGGCATTACCCTTCTCCTTTATATCGAATGCCATATAGATGCCTTGTTGCATTGTAACCGCGCGGCGGGGTTTATCGAGTCTTGATAACGTCTTTACCGTCAACGGACACGAACCGACCACTCATCCGGCCGCTCAGGTCAGCATAGAAAAAGGAGCCGTCCCCACGGAAGCGGCTCCTTAGATGCTTGGTAAAACGTTATACCTCGTCGTCCTCGTGCAGGCGGCGGCGATAATCGGCGGCCCAGCCCTCAATATTTACCTGACGGGCGCGGCCCAGACCGAGTGCGTCTGCCGGGACCGGCTCAGTGATGACGGAGCCGGCGGCCACGAGCGCGCCGTCGCCAATCTGGGCGGGCGCGACCATCATGGTATCGGAACCGATGAAGGCATCCTTGCCGATGACGGTTTTGTGCTTGTGTACGCCGTCGTAGTTGCAGGTGATGGAGCCGGCGCCCACGTTGACGCCGGAGCCCATGGTCGTGTCGCCGATGTAGGACAGGTGCGGCACCTTGGAGCCCTCGCCGATCGTGGACTTCTTGATCTCCACGTGCGTGCCGGCCTTGGAGCCGTCGAGCATGTGGGTACCCGGGCGCAGGTAGGCGCGCGGGCCGCAGTCGACGCCGTTCTCGATGACGGCCTCGATGGCGATGGTCTCATCGATGATGCAGCCGCTGCCGACGGTGGTGTCGGTGAGACGGCTGTTGGGGCCGAGCTGGCACTCCTCGCCCACGGTGACGTGGCCGATCAGGTGCGTCTGCGGCCACACGACGGTGTCGCGGCCGATGGTGGCGTCGGGGCCGATCCAGGCCTGCGTGGGGTCGATGAAGGTAACGCCCTCGGCCATCCAGTGCTCGTTGATGCGGTCGCGCGCGATGGCGGTGAGCTGCGCGAGCTGGATGCGGCTGTTGACGCCCAGGCCGTCGCGGTAGTCATCGCAGTGGAAGATGGAGACTGCCTGGCCGTGGCCCTTGAGGATCTCGAGCATGTCGGGCAGATAGTACTCGGACTGCGCGTTGTCGTTGCCGATCTCGTCAATGTGCGCGGCGAGCTGCGCGCCGTCGAAGGCGTAGCAGCCGGCGTTGCACTCGAGCAGCGTGGCGGCCTGCTCGGGTGTGCAGTCCTTCTGCTCGATGATGCGCTCGATCTGACCGTCGGCGCCCAGCTTGATGCGGCCGTAGCCAAAAGGATCGGGCGGGGTCATGGTCATGACGGTGCAGGCGAGCTCGCCGGTGGCGACGGTCTGCGCGAACTTGGCGACGGTGTCGGCGGTGATGAGCGGCAGGTCGCCGTTGAGCACGACGACGGGACCTTGCGCGATGCCGCAGGCCTCGAGCGCGACCTTGACGGCGTGGCCGGTGCCCAGGCGCTCGGTCTGCTCGACGCACTCGACCTTGGTGGCGCTGTTGGCGTAGGCGCCATCGATAAGGGCGCGCATCTCGTCGGCGTGGCTGCCGATGACGACCACGACGCGGCTGCAGCCGGCCTTGATGGTGGCGTCGACGATCCACTGAACCATGGGCTTGCCCAGGATCTTGTGCGAAACCTTGCAGTGGTTCGACTTCATGCGGGTGCCCTCGCCGGCGGCGAGGATAATTGCGGTTGCGTCCATGTGATCTCCTGTTACGTTATAGAGACGTGTGTTTGGAAACGATACACGGCGCAATATGATACCGCAGGCATATGATGAGCGCGTAACGATTGACGCGCGGCAGCTGAGGTTTGGGCCGCTGGTGTGGTGTTTGCGCTGGTTTTGTATGGCGGCGGCGCTGCGGCGTTGAGGTTTGAGCGAGGGGATGGGGGTGCCCGTGGATATCATGCGAGAGGAATCGGGCAACGAACCCGTCGCGGCATTTTCCATGTCGCATCCGGCGGTGCCGGCGCTCTACATGGTGCTGACGTTGGGGCTCACCATGTTCTCGATGCAGCCGGTGCTGATCGCGCTGTCGCTTGCGGGCGGGCTGGCGTACGGGCTTGCGACGCGCGGTGCTGCGCGCACGTTGGGGGCGCTTCGCTGGCAGCTGCCAGTGATTTTGATCATCGCGGTGCTCAATCCGCTGTTTAGCGCCTCGGGCTCGACGGAGCTGTTTCGTATTGGCATGCGCGCGGTGTATCTGGAGAGCATGGTTTACGGCCTGTGC
>USMR01000138.1 GCA_900555815.1 uncultured Collinsella sp. | reverse complement strand
TGGGACGGGGCTTTTTTGACTGGTATGATTGGTGCGACCATTCGAACCAGCTAAAAGAGCCCCGTCCCAATTTGACTATCGAGAGGATCTGCCATGGAGCGCATCGCCAGCTTTTCCGTTGATCATCTGTTGCTTGAGCCCGGCGTGTATGTGAGCCGCATCGACCGCGATCCGGCGACCGGTGCTGCTGTCACCACCTTTGACCTGCGCCTGACCACGCCCAACAAGGAGCCGGTCATGAACACGGCCGAGTGCCACACCATCGAGCACCTGGGTGCGACGTTCCTTCGCAATCATGCCGAGTGGTCGGGCCGCATTGTCTACTTTGGCCCCATGGGCTGCCGCACGGGCTTTTACCTCGTCGTATTTGGCGAAGTGACGAGCGAGGAGATTCTGCCGCTCGTGCGTGAGCTGTTCGAGTTTGTCGCCGGTTTTGAGGGCGATGTTCCCGGTGCCGCTCCCGAGGAATGCGGCAACTACCTGGACCAGAACCTCCCCATGGCCAACTGGCTTGCGCGTCGCTACCTCGACCGCGACCTGGCCGATATCGACGAGAAGCATCTGCACTATCAGCAGGCGTAAGGGTTTTATCGCCCAAAACGCGTGCATTGGGCGCCTTCGCTTATGCGGGGGCGCCTTTTTGTTGATTGGTCGGGACGAGCGTTCAAAATCGCTCATGTTTGTTCTAGAATGTTCGTATAGTCACATTTACGAACAGGAGTGAACATGCATATCTACTCTGTCAACGATCCCGAGTTCAAATCCTATGGCAACGTTTGGGATGACGTTCCGTCCGAGCTTACGTCGCCCGTGCTCGAGGCGCTCTCAGCCACGCCCATCCCCGAGGGCAGCAAGTACGTAGCAAGCGCGCCGGAGCTCGAGGGCGTCAAAGATGCCGATAAACTGGGCTTTCTCATGTTTGGCGGCCGTCCCTTCCAGCTCGGCTGGTGCAACGGCCACAACACGCAGCTCAACTGCCTGGAGTATCACCGCGCCAGCGAGTTCAACCTGGGTGCACGCGATTTTATCCTGCTCGTGGCGCATCGCTGGGAGATCGAGGACGGCAAGCTCGACACCGCGTGCGTCAAGGCGTTCCGTGTACCGGCCGGTACGCTTGTTGAGGTTTTCAACACCACGCTTCACTACACGCCGTGCATGGTCGACGATGGGGGCTTCCAGGTGATGGTGGCGCTGCCCGCCGGCACCAACGGCCCGCGCCCCGAGGCTGCGGCCGACATGCCCACGGCCGGCGACAGCTACTGCTACTGGAAGGCCGACAAGTGGGTTCTCTGCCATGCTGACAGCCCCAAGGCTGCCGAGGGCGGCTACGTAGGCCTCATCGGCAAGAACCTCGACATCACCGTGGACTAGAATCTTCCGTCTCGATCTGTAACATCTAGCGGGCTAAATCGTCTCTACCTGTTACAGATTTAGACAAACTGCAGGGGACAGACCGAACAATCTCGATCTGTAACACCAGGCCCGGTTTTGACGGCCTACCTGTTACAGATCGAGACAAACGGGCCCAAACCACCACAAAGGTGCCTGTCCCCATTGCGGTGGCTGCCTAGAGTTGGCTGCGCAGATAGTCAGCCATATATGGAACGGCGAAACGCACGTAACCGCGGCGCGCCTGTTCGATAACGCCGGCGTCGATGAGGCGCCGGCGATATTTTTGCGCATAGTCGGGTGTGACTGACATGCGTTTCGCTACATCGGAAATGCGCGAAACGGCGTCTTCGTCATCAGTCATTGCGGAGAGAAACGCGACGTCTTGGTCCGATAGCGCGGCGAGTGTCGTTTCGCACACATCGTTTTCGAAATCGGCCTTTGACGCTTCGATTGCTCCGTCGACATGCTCTGGCGTTACGTGTTCTCCTGCCTGGCAGCGATTGGCGATGTTGTAGCCGATGAGCTGCAGCATATAGGGTGAACCTTGGGTTGCACGAGCGGCACAGAGGCGAAGATCGCCTGGAATATCAAGGTCGAGCTCTTCGAAAGCTCGCTGATAATATGCATCGACATCTCCGACTGAAAGCGGTTCGAGCGTGACTTTGCGTGCGCGGTTGAGAAATGTCAGTACGCGGTCGTTGAGTGTCGCGGAGACTGCTCCCGGGAGGCCCGCCATGACGAGCGCGACGTTGAGCCGTTCGCCGACCAGCTCTTGATAGGCGGTGACGAGCTGTCTGATCTCGGGTGAATTTGCTTGGAGCTCGTCGATGAGGATGAGGATGCCATGTCCCTGCTCGGTCAGTTTGCGCGCGAGCTGTGTGAGTTTGAACTGAAAGCTCTTGGTCTCCTGCACGTCTCGTGTGAACTCGAGGCCTGCCGAGAACCCAAAAACACTTAGGCTGCCGCTCGTGAGTTTAGGAAGATGGCGTTTATTGACGTAAGGCTCGCCTGCTTCCTGGATTTTCTCAACAATGCGCTCGAGCATATCCTCGGAGGCTACGGTGGGTGTGGCAACAACGAAGCCGAGCTTGCGGGCGCGATCGGCAAGTTCCCACAGGAGAACCGTTTTGCCGCTGCCTCGCTGGCCGAGCATGAGCATGGCTCGGTCTCGATTGCCCGGCTCCTGCTCAAGGCCGGAGATGAATGTCGAAATCACGCTCCCGCGCCCCACCAGATAGGACGGGCGATTTCCGAATGAGGGGGAGAAGATGGTTTCAGTCATGAGTCTCCTTTCCTTTTTTTCCTATTTTTTCCTTTTTTTCCTATTCAGTCAAATGAGTTGCTGGGCGAAGGCGGCTACGTGGGCCTCATCGGAAAGAACCTCGACATCACCGTGGACTAGAATCTTCTGTCTCAATCTGTAACACCTAGCGGGCTAGATCCTCTCTGCCTGTTACAGATTTAGACAAACTGCAGGGGACAGGCCGAACAATCTCGATCTGTAACACCAGGCCCGGTTTTGGCGGCCTAACTGTTGCAGATCGAGACAAACGGGCCCCAGCCATCACAAAGGTGACTGTCCCCTTTGCGGTGGCTGGGGCAGGTGGGTATCAAAAAGTGTCAGACGGGGTGGTTGCCGGGCGCCTGCACGCGAAAAGAAGTATCGGCCTGCGCCGTTGCCGTTGAGCGACGCGTTGTTTGCAGGGATACTGAGCTTATGACAACAGCGTGCGAAAGGATTGATGCATGGCTTTCCGTAATGACTTCCTGTGGGGCGGCGCGACGGCTGCCAACCAGTGCGAGGGCGCCTACAACGTGGACGGCCGCGGTCTGGCCAACGTGGATGTGGCTCCGCACGGCCCCGAGCGCTACGCGGTGGTCTCCGGCCAGCGCAAGATGCTCGACTTCGAGGACGGCTATTACTATCCCGCGCAGACCGGCATCGATTTCTATCACCATTACAAGGAGGACATCGCTCTCTTTGCCGAGATGGGCTTTAAGACCTTCCGTATGAGCCTGGCTTGGACCCGCATCTTCCCCAACGGCGACGAGACCGAGCCCAACGAGGCTGGCCTGGCCTTCTACGAGGATGTGTTCCGCGAGTGCCAGGCGCACGGCATCGAGCCGCTCGTGACTATCACGCACTTCGACTGCCCGATTCATCTCATCAAGGAGTATGGCGGTTGGCGCAACCGCAAGCTCATCGACTTCTACAAGAATCTCGCGACCACGATCTTTACCCGCTACAAGGGCCTGGTGAAGTACTGGCTCACCTTTAACGAGATCAATATGATCTTGCACCTGCCGTTTATGGGTGCCGGCCTGGTCTTTGAGGAGGGCGAGAACAAGGAGGCCGTCGAGTACCTGGCCGCCCACAACGAGCTCGTCGCCAGCGCTTGGGCAACCAAGATTGCTCACGAGATCGACCCCGAGATCAAGATCGGCTGCATGCTCGCCGCAGGTAGCTACTACCCCTACAGCTGCCGTCCGGGCGATGTGCGCCAGGCGCAGCTTGACAACCAGAGCAACTATTTCTTCGTCGACGTCCAGAGCCGCGGCTACTACCCGGCCTATGCCGTCAAGAAGCTCGAGCGTCTGGGCATCGATGTGGGCATGACGGACGAGGACCGCGAGATCCTGGCCGCCAACACCGTCGATTTCATCAGCTTTAGCTATTACACCACCCGTTGCTCCGCCCGTGCCGATACCACCGATGTTGAGCCCACCCAGGGCAACGCCTTCGCCGGCCCCAAGAAACCCTACCAGCAGGAGAGCCACTCGGGCTGGGCCATCGATCCGCTCGCC
>USMR01000137.1 GCA_900555815.1 uncultured Collinsella sp. | reverse complement strand
ATGCCGTCGACATCCATACCGCGCATGGCGTTGACCGTAGCCACGATATCCTGAACGCTCATATCGGTTACGAGCATATCGGACAGCGAATTAACCAGGCCAAAGATCTTCGTGGCATCGAAGTTATTGAGAATCTGGTTGGCAAGGGCGCCGAGCACCTGACGCTGGTGGCGCATGCGCGTGTAATCGCCGTCGGCATAGGTGTAGCGGCAGCGGGCATAGGTAAGGGCGGTGGCACCGTCCATATGCTGCTGGCCAGCGGTAATCTTAATATCCAGGTGCTCGGGGTCGTCAACATCATCGGTTGCGTTAATGTCGATACCGCCAACCGAATCAATCAGCGCCTGCATACCGTCGAAGCTGACCTCGGCATAGTGGGAAATCTGAACACCGCACAGCTCGTTGACCGCCTCGACCATGGCCTCGGCGCCGCCAACGGTATGGCAGGCGTTGATCTTCATGGTCTCGCCCTTGTACTCGACCTTGGTGTCGCGCGGAACGGAAATGAGCGTCGCCTGCTTTTGCGTGGGGTCGATTCGTGCCAGGATAATCGAGTCGGCGCGATACGTATCCTCGCCCGGACGGCCGTCGGTGCCAAGAAGCAGCACGTAGAACGGATCCTTTGCCTCATCGGTGTCAACCAGAACCCGACGCAGATTGTCGGTAATGACATTAGAATCGCCGAGCTTGCCCATAATGGTGGCAAACCACAGGCCGGCAGCGGTAGTGGCACTCAGCAGCACGCCAAGCACGACAATGAGCGCGACGTGACGAATCGTGTGGCTACGACGGCGTTGGCGAGCGCGCTCGGAATAGCGAGCCACGTTATCGCGACTGTAGATCTTGGCCTGCGCACCAGTTGAGGGTCTTCGGGCGGTGGTATCCGCGAGGGGCTTTTTATTAAACATAGGCAACCTGTATTAGTAGATGACGGGATCGGGGACGGAAGCATGCTCGACATGCGCGCCGAGCGCCTGCAGCTTTTCGACAAACTGCTCGTAGCCGCGCTTGATGTGATGGATGGCCGAAACCTCGGTCGTCCCGTCGGCGATCAAGCCCGCTACGACGAGGGCCGCTCCGCCACGCAGATCGGGCGAGGTAACCTGTGCACCCGAGAAGCCCTTGACGCCATGAATCATGGCATGATGGCTCTCGATACGAATGTCGGCACCCATGCGCACCAGCTCAGAGGCAAACATAAAGCGATTCTCGAAGATGTTCTCGGTAATAACGGAACTGCCGTCGGCAAGGGCGGAGAGCACCATAATCTGCGCCTGCATGTCCGTCGGGAAGCCGGGGAACGGAAGCGTCTGGATGTCGACCGGCTTGATACGCTCGGCACGGTTTACATGGACGCCATCCTCGACGCGCTCGCCGTCGATACCCATGAGCTCCATCTTCTTGAGCACCATGCCCAAGTGAATGGGGCAAAAGCCCGTGACATCGACACCGCGGTCGTCTGCCATCAACGCACCGGCAACGATAAAGGTACCGGCCTCGATGCGGTCGCCCACTACGCGATGGGTAACAGGATGCAGCTCTTCCACGCCCTCGATGGTCACGACGGGCGTACCCGCGCCGACAATCTTGGCGCCCATCTCGTTGAGCATGTTGGCGAGATCGACGATCTCGGGCTCGCGGGCGGCATTGTCGATAACCGTGGTGCCCTGCGCGCGCACGGATGCCATGATGAGGTTCTCGGTCGCACCGACGCTGGCGAACTCGAGCGTGACGGTGGTACCGCGCAGACCTTGGGGCGCATTAGCGTTGATGTAACCGTGGGCGGTATCGAACTCAACGCCCAGGGCCTCAAGACCAAGAATGTGCATATCGATCTTGCGAGCACCCAGGTTGCAGCCGCCCGGCATGGCAATTTTGGCGCGATGGAAGCGGCCCAGCAGGGGTCCCATGACGGCGGTGGAAGCGCGCATCTTGGCAACGAGCTCGTAGGGGGCCTCCCATGAATCGACCTGAGAGGTATCAATCTCGAGCGTGTGCTCGTCGAGAACATCGATCGTAGCGCCCATGCCCTTGAGCACCTTGCCCATCACGTGGACATCGGAAATATCGGGCACGTTCTGCAGCGTCGTCTTGCCCGGCGCCAGAAGCGTTGCCGCCATGAGTTTGAGCGCGGAGTTCTTGGCACCCGAGACGGGCACGGAGCCTCCGATGGCGTGGCCACCCTCAACGCGGATAATATCCAAGGTCTACCCTTTCAAAAAGCATGCCCGGGGTGGCTGAGCCATCCCGGGCATGATGTGTTCGCAAATGGTCGAACGCTAAATCGTTTGACTATTGGGCAAGCTTGAGCTTACACCATGCGATTTCATTATAGAGGTAGGCGCGGCGTGCATCATCCTCCGACAAATTACCCAGCTTCTCTTCAAAACCTTGAATATCAGCTTTAAGCTTGTCGGCATCGACGGTCGCCAAATCGCAAGCGCGCTCGGCGAGAACGGTCACGACATCGTCCGCAACCTGGGCATAGCCGCCGGCCACGGCAAACGTGTGGTCGACAGTGCCCATGGCCTTATCGGAAACGCGAACGTAACCGCGGTCGATCGTGCAGATCTCGCTGGAGTGAGCAGGCAGAACGCCAAACTCGCCATCCGTGGACGGAATCGACACAAACGCAGCGTCGCCCTCATAGGCGCAGCTCACGGGGCACACGATGCGGATACGCATAACCTACTTCTCCCCCATCTTGCGGGCGCGCTCGCGCACGTCCTCAATCGTGGAAGCATAGCGGAAAGCCTGCTCGGGCAGGTCATCGGCCTTGCCGTCGACAATCTCGGCGAAAGAGCGGACGGTATCCTCGACGCGGACGTAGACACCGGGGTTGCCGGTGAACTTCTCGGCGACGTGGAAGGACTGCGAGAGGAACTGCTGAATCTTACGGGCACGGTTGACCGTAAGGCGCTGCTCCTCGGACAGCTCGTCCATACCCAGAATGGCGATGATGTCCTGAAGGTCGGAGTACTCCTGCAGGAGCTCCTGGACCTTGACGGCGACACGGTAGTGCTCCTCGCCGACGATCGAGGGATCGAGAGCGTCGGAGGAAGATGCGAGCGGGTCGATAGCCGGGAACAGGCCGAGCGACGAAATGCTACGCGAAAGAACCGTGGTGGCGTCGAGGTGCGTAAACGTTGTGGCAGGCGCCGGGTCGGTCAGGTCGTCGGCGGGGACGTAGACAGCCTGGACGGAGGTAATGGAGCCCGTCTTGGTCGAGGTAATGCGCTCCTGGAGGTCGCCCATCTCGGTTGCCAGCGTGGGCTGGTAACCAACGGCGGACGGCATACGGCCCAGCAGTGCGGAAACCTCGGAACCTGCCTGGGAGAAGCGGAAGATGTTGTCGATGAACAGCAGAACGTCCTGGCCACGATCACGGAAATACTCAGCGGTGTAAGGCCGGCCAGACCGATGCGCAGACGCGCTCCGGGCGGCTCGTTCATCTGACCATAGACCAAGCAGGTCTTGTCGATAACGCCAGACTCGCTCATCTCGAGGAACAGGTCGGTGCCCTCGCGGGTACGCTCGCCGACGCCGGTGAACACCGAGGTGCCGCCGTGCTCCTGGGCGAGGTTGTTGATGAGCTCCTGAATCAGAACGGTCTTGCCGACACCGGCACCGCCGAACAGGCCCGTCTTGCCGCCACGGATGTAGGGCTCGAGCAGGTCGACAGCCTTGATGCCGGTCTCGAAGATCTCGGTCTTGGTGGTGAGCTCGTCGAAACGGGGCGCTGCATGGTGGATGGGGTAGAACTCCTCCACCTCGGGCATGGGCTTGCCGTCGACAGGCTCGCCCAGCACGTTCCAGATGCGGCCGAGGGTCTCAGGACCTACGGGCATCTTCATAGGTGCACCAGTGTCCTGTACGGGCAGACCGCGTACCAGGCCGTCGGTAGACGACATGGCTACGGAGCGAACCAGGTCACCAGGGAGGTGCATCTGAACCTCGAGAACGACATTGATGTCGCCCACGGGGGTAGTAGCTTTCACGGTCAGAGCGTTGTAGATCGCCGGCATATGATCCGGAGCGAACTCAACGTCGACAACAGGGCCAACGATACGGACAATGTGTCCGATGGCACCCTGCGTGGCCGCAGAAGCAGTATTGGTTTCTTCAGCCATTTATGCACCAAAGGATCCGCCCCAACCACCAACTCGTTGAACAACGTACTAAAAACGCCATGACCTACAC
>USMR01000136.1 GCA_900555815.1 uncultured Collinsella sp. | reverse complement strand
GTTTTGCAACCGTCACGCGCCACGCTATACGAACGTGCCCCGGCTCGGATAAGATGGTGCGATCGAGTTCTACCGCGCTCACCGCAAGTGGTCTTTGCTGCTGAGATAGGTCATGGCCGAAAGGGGCCCGTATCCGTTGGGATACGGGCCCCTTGCTATTTGAATGGGCATGAGGGTGTATTGAGGGGGGGGTGCCTGGCTGTCGGCATCCGCATGCGGCGCCATTTGCTGTCCGTAAATATACTTCTACGGCTAATTTCATACCACTTGTCGGAATGCGGACGCTGTCCTTGCGTATCGGGCGTACATTGAACGTGGTTTTTCGCGCGAAGCCACGAATCGGTTGTCGGTCCTGAACAAGGAGGCCCAGCATGACGCTTGCCAAGCCCACCAATAAATACATCGACTATTTCGATGCCCCCGAGGACACACTTGAGCTGTATGTCGAGAAGGCGCTAAAGTACAACTTCCGTTGTGTATTTGCGAACCTGCAGGAGTACGAGACGGGTTGCGCAATGCTCGAGGGTTCTGACATCATTCTTGCCGGCGCTATCGACTTTCCCCGGGGCACTATGACGCTTGAGGAGAAGCTTGCGAGGTTTGAGGAATACGCTGTGTGCGGCTTTACCGAGATTGACTACGTTTTGAATCAGGAGTCGGTCGAGAACCGCGATTTTGATGCCATCGAGCGCGAGATGACTGCCATTGCTGGTTTTTGTCGCGCGCATGGCATCACTGACAAGGTGATCGTCGAGATGTGCAAGCTGGACGGCGACGATGCCGCCAAGCGTCGCGTCTGTGAGATTGCGCTGGAGGCTAAGCCGGGATTCCTTAAGACATCGACTGGCAGAAGCTTTGGCGGCGCTAAGCTCGAGGACGTGCGGCTGATGCACGAGGTGCTCGGCGATGCCGTGGCAATTAAGGCGGCGGGCGGTATCCATAATTACGAAGAGGCTTGTGCATTCATCGAGGCCGGCGCCAGCGCGTTGGGTGCATCGGCGGGCATCGCGATCGTCGAGGGTGCACCGACGGAGGAGCGTCGCTAGCAGACGTATTTGACCTGAGCGATAAAGCTTCACGACCACGCACCGTTCATGTTTGGGACAATATGACATTTTTCCCGTTGCAGACAGAGTCGCCGTGGGTGTTCTGTATGATGGCTCAGACAAGGTTGTTCAATGACGGGGAGGCATATATGGCAATCAAAGCCATCGCGATGGATATCGACGGTACGCTCACCAACGACCAGAAAGTGATTAGCTCGCGTACGCGCGAGAAGCTGCTCGCGGCGCAGGAATCGGGCATTAAGCTCATCTTGGCTTCGGGCCGTCCCGCATGGGGGCTGCACGCCTTGGCGCAGGAGCTCGACCTTCAAAACCATGACGGTCTTCTAGTTGCCTTTAATGGCGCGCATGTGGTCGACGCTCAGACCGATGAGGTCCTTTTTGACCAGGCCATGCCGGCTGACGAGCTGCATCGCCTGATTGATCACCTGCGTAATTTTGACGTGATCCCTATGATTTCGCTCGGTCGTGATTTGCATGTCGAGGACTCGTACCATTGCATGATCACGCTGCCTGACGGCTCGCAGAAGAATATCGTCAAGTATGAGCGCGACGCGTGCGATCTTAAGATTCGCGAGGTGGAGAGCCTGCATGAGGTCGCTGATGCTTATCCCGTGGACAAGCTACTCACTGCGGGCGACCCGGCATACCTGCAGGCGCATTACGAGGAGATGTATGCGCCCTTTAAGCAGACGCTTTCGGGCATGTTTACGGCCGACTGGTACTTTGAGTACACGGCGCCCGGTATCGACAAGGCCTGCGCGCTCGAGGGTGCCCTGCCCAAGCTCGGCATCGATGCCAGCGAGGTCGTATCGTTTGGCGACGGCCAGAACGACAAGTCTATGATTGAGTGGGCCGGCACCGGTGTTGCCATGGGCAACGCCGTCGATGAGGTTAAGGCTGTAGCCCAGATGGTGACCGCCAATAACAACGAAGACGGTATTGCGGTGGCGCTGGATAAGCTGCTGGGTTAGAATCGCCGATAGTGCATGGTTCGGGCGTCTGCTTGCGGGCGCCCTTTTGTTAGGGAGGGTGCCGTGTCCGCATTTCCGTTCGACGCCGTTATCTTTGACATGGACGGCGTGATTGTCGATACCGAGTATTACTACCTGGGCGAGACTGCCGCGTTTGCCAAGGAGCTTGGGCTTAACCTGACTCAAGAGGAGTTGAACGGGCAGGTCGGTACCTCGCATCAGTTCTTCCTGCGTATGCTGGTCGATTGGTTTGAGCGCGCCGGTAAGGGGCATTTAACTGGCGAGGAAGCGTTGGCCCGTTGGGACGAGTGGGCGCATAAGCGTCCGCGCGACTATCAGGCTTTGATTAACCCAGGCGCCGTGGATACGATTCGAGAGCTGCCGCGCCGTGGCGTTCGCGTGGCGCTTGCCAGCTCGTCTCCCATGGATAGCATCGAGGAAGTGCTCAACGCATGCGGGCTGTCGGATGCCTTTGAGCATGTGGTGAGTGGCGAGCAGTTTAAGGAGAGCAAGCCCGAGCCCGACATCTACCTGCATGCGCTGGACCTGCTGGGGCTGCCCGCGAATCGCTGCTGCTGCGTCGAGGATTCGGTGCCTGGCATCACTGCCGGCAAGCGAGCCGGCCTGACAGTCATTGCCAAGCGCGAGGAACGCTTTGGCTTTAGCCAGGATGCCGCGGACAAGATTATCGACCAGCTGCCGGAGCTGCTCACGCTTTCTTAGGAGTGCGGTAGTTGCGCGTTTTTCGGGTCTGATGAGTAAATAGCCAACATTTTGGTGCGACACCTAGCATACTTTAAGCTAATGCGGGCTTAAGGGCTTGTTGAATGCCCTTAAGCCCGTTTTATAGAATTAATTGTGCTGGGAGAGGGTATATGCCACCGACTGAAGGGCTAACTGACGGTAAAGCGGCGATACCGCTGTACCAACAGGTTATCGATATCATTAAAAACGAAATCAACTCCGGCGCCTACAAGAATTGGCTGAGAGCTATAAAGTCGGCCGCGTTACCGTGCGACGCGCTATTGAGGAGCTCGTCCAGCAGGGCTATCTAACGAAGCGACAGGGGAAAGGCACGTTTGTCAATGCCCCCAAGCTCAAGCGCAAGATTCGCCAGAAGGATGACGTCCAGAGTTTTTCGGACGCATGCCGCGTTAACGGAATGGAGCCGGGGGCGTGCGTCATTTCGAGAAAGATGCTGCCGGCGGATTCTACCGAAGCGCAGTTCTTTGGTGTTCCCGTTGGAACTGATTTGATTTGCGTTGAGCGTGTGCGTACTGCCGATGGAGTCCCCGTCATGCTCGAGAACAACATATGCGTTTACGAGGATAACGCTTATCTATCAACGGCACCTCTATCTAACCAATCCATTTTTGAGTTCGTGCGCAACCGGACGGGCCGCACGCCCGCGTTTACCGACCCGTGCACGCTCGAGATCGCGTGCGCGTCGCCCGAGGTCGCTCGACTGTTGGCAGTTCCCGTTGGCGAACCCTTGTTTTATATGGAAGCCTTCTTTTTCGATGAGCAGCGGCGGCCGTTTATCATCGGACGTCAGCGAATCGTTGGGTCTCGCTACGTTTTTGACATCTAGGACATTGCGAATGGAAACGCCCGGTGGATCATCTCACCGGGCGTTTCCATACCGTTCACGGCGCAAACGCAACCGTTCAACCGCGTTGTGGCAATCAGTTTGAAATTATCTTGATGAAGGAAAAAGCTGCTGGTAATCTATGGGACGTCATAGAACGTTTGCCTTGCTCAGGCGTTGAAGCGAGATGCGATGCAGTCTCGAGTTCTTTGGAGGTATTTATGTCAGATACGAAGGCGAAGAAGACAAACAGACGTTTTAAGTTCAAATTACCGCATGTCTATACGATCATGTTCTTGCTGATCGTTGTCTTTGCGGTTCTGACTTGGATCGTTCCCTCTGGTCAGTATCAGCGCAAGACGATTTCGACAGCGGCGGGCGAGCGTGAAGTCGCCGTTGCTGGAACCTATGAACAGGTCGATAAGAACTACACCGATTCAGAGACCGGCGAGACCATCAATCTGGGCCAGGATATCTTTGCGGTCCTGCAAGCGCCTACTAAGGGCATCCAGGAGGCTGCCGACGTCGTTGCGTTCGTCTTATTGATTGGCGGATCGTTCGCAGTCATCACCAAGACCAACGCTTTGAATGCCGG
>USMR01000135.1 GCA_900555815.1 uncultured Collinsella sp. | reverse complement strand
CACACCGTCACTTCAAACTGTTGACTATTCAACAATTGAACCTAGCAATGTAGAGCAACTCAACTATACTTGTCGCACTTTGCTCTAAGAAGGCGGCGCGCAAGCGCCCCAACGAAAGGTGCAATTATGTCTTTTGCCATCATAACCGACTCCACGTCGGACATCTCCCCCGCCCGCGCCCAAGAGCTCGGCATTTACGTGATTCCGCTGCATGTGATTATCGAGGGCGAGGACCTGCTCGACCAGGTGCAGATTACCGCCCAAGAGTACGTCGCCCGCATGGCCGGCTCCGAGCAGCTGCCGCACACCTCGCAGCCGAGTGCCGGCGAGTTCAAGGAACTCTTTGACCGCGTGCGCGCCGACGGCCACGATAGCGACATCTTTATCTCGCTGTGCAGCGAGTGGTCCGCCTGCTATGCTAACGCCAGCCTGACGGCCGAAACGCACGAGCTCGACGTGCGCTGCATCGACTCGCGCACCGGCTCGGGCGCCGAGGGCCTGCTGGTGGAGTACGCGCTGGCCATGCGCGAGGACGGCCGCAGCCTGGACGAGACCGAGGCGCAGATCCGCGCGACGCTGCCCGACGCCCATCTGCTGCTGATTCCGCGCACACTCGAGAACCTGGTCAAGAACGGCCGCGCGCCCAAGCTCGCCGGCCAGCTCACGCAAATGCTCAACATTCGCTTGGCCGTTTCGCCGGAGTGGAAATCGGGCGAGATCAAGGCCATAAAAAAGGGCCGCGGTGCCAAGCGCATCGTTACCAACACCATGGCCGATTGCCTCGCATTTTTGGCCGAGTATCCGGGCTCCAGCGTGCGCGTGCTCACGACCGGCGCCGCCGAGGAGCAGGAGCTTGTCAACGAGGCACTCGCGGGTCAGGATTACGTAGACGCCGGCACCGGCCCCATCGGCTGCACCATCGCCACCCACGTAGGCGTCGACGCCATCGCCATCAGCTACTGCCCCCGCTACCAGCCAACTCACTAGGGACGCCCACATCAGTTGCGGTGGAATAGGGACTGTTTTTGGCTTATTAGCCGCCAATCAATCCCTATTCCACCGCAACTTAGAAATCGGCAATCAGCCCTGCGGACCCTGGAACAGCTCCTCATGAGAGCCCATTCTGACCAGCCGGATCACAGGATTAGTCTTATGCGGCAAGTAGAGAACGACCACGTCGACCAAGCCATCGGATAGATGGAAATCGATGTGGCCGTTGTAGTTGCCGCCCGGGTTTGAAAGCTCATGGGCGCCATATTCCGCGGGAAGCGAGCCGTGAGCTGCAAGCTCTGCGACCGCCGCCCTAAACTCGGTTTTTAGCTGCGGATGGATGCGCATCGTCCGTTTGTAATCCGCCTTAAACTGAGCCTCGACTTTAATCTCAAACATCGCTAGTCCTCATCGAGGAACGATATAAGCTCATCAGCGTTATTGAATGACGGGCTGTCGTCCGTCAAAATCCCCAACTCATGAGCCTCGGCGATCACCATGGCGCGTCTCGTCGCCTCGTTGGGCACCTCTGCCCTTCCTACGATCTCAAAAGGAATCTTTCGCTGATTTACCAGCTGCCGAACAGCAAGGTTGAGATACGAATTGAGACTTAGACCAACCGTATCCAAGAACTCAGTCGCCTGCTCCTTGAGCCCCTCTTCGATGCGAACCGTCGTAGGCTTAACCGTTGCAGTGGACATACGCGACCTCCTCGCCTCGTCTTTTGCATCAGTATACCCAATTATGATGGCAGACTGATGTTAAATAGCATCAGTCTGCCATTCACAATACTACAACGACAGGCACGCTCGCCCTATATCAACCCGCTCAGGGCGATGTCGACGGCCTCGTTGAGGTCGTCGGTGATGTGGACGAGGTCTGGATCGAGCGGACTGATCATACCGGCGTCCATCACCGGGCCGTTGAGCCAGTCGAATAGGCCCTGCCAGTACTCGCTGCCCACCAGCACGAGCGGCATGCGCTTGACCTTGTGCGTTTGCACCAGCGTGAGCACCTCGAACATCTCGTCGAGCGTACCAAAACCTCCGGGAAACACGATGGCTCCCGAGCTGTATTTGACGAACATGGTCTTGCGCACAAAGAAGTAACGGAAGTCCATACCCAGGTTCACGTATTTGTTGAGCCCCTGCTCGTGCGGAAGCTCGATACCCAAGCCGACCGACTTGCCGTTGGCACTCGCCGCCCCCCTGTTGGCCGCCTCCATAATGCCGGGGCCGCCGCCGGTGATAACCGCCACGCCGCGCTGCGCGATCTTGCGGCCGACCGTGCGCGCCGCCTTGTAGAGCGGATCGGTCTTGGGCGTGCGGGCACTGCCGAAGATGGTCACCGCGGGCCCGAGCTCGGCAAGCGCGCCAAAGCCATCGACGAATTCTGCCTGAATACGAAGGACGCGCCACGGATCGGCATGCAGCCAGTCGGTCGACTCCTCGGGCGCCAGCAGGTTGGCGTAGGTGTTGTCCTTAGGAATCATGGGGCCGCGCATGACCACGGGGCCACGCCGATACGTCTCGCCGTAGGCCGGCTCGCCCTCGACGTTCTCATTCTTAATCATGGGTGCTCCTATCGAGAAAAAGAAAACGGGCGGGGTCGACGCCATGCGTCAAACACCCGCCCGAACATCAACTATTCGGTATGGTACCCACGATGCATCAAGTGCTTGCAAGCTATCGGTCAGCGGTCGTGCGGCCGGTGTCAGCAAATGTGACGACCGGCCGCCGCTCGCCCCTTGCCGTTGCCCGCGCTCTGCAAGCGCCCGCGCCGCTCTTAGTAGTCCACCGCCGCAGGGCTGTTCATCCAGTCGCTCACAAACGCGCCGTAGCGGCCCTCGATAATGGCCTGGCGGGCACGCTGCATAAGGTTGAGCAGGTAGTAGATGTTGTGCATCGAAAGCAGGATGCCGCCGAGCATCTCCTTCTGCGTGACCATGTGGCGAATGAGCGCGCGGCTGTAGCCGCCCGTGCACACCGGGCAGGTGCAGGTGGGGTCGATGGGACCGTCGTCGTGCGCAAAACGCGCGTTGCGGAAGTTAAGGCGACCTTCACTGGAGAACGCCGTACCCATGCGGCCGGTGCGCGTCGGCAGCACACAGTCGAACATGTCGATGCCCACGCCCACGCCGCGCACGAGCGTGGTCCGATTGCCGACACCCATCAGGTAGCGCGGCTTGTGCTTGGGCATGTACTCACTCGCGAGCGGCGCCAGGGTCTCGAACATGGTCTCGTGGTCCTCGCCCACCGAGTAGCCACCGATGCCGTAACCGGGGAAGTCGCCGCACTCTTCCAGATGGCGCAGCGAACGCAGGCGCAGGTCCAGATGCATGCCACCCTGGACGATGCCAAAGAGTGCCTGATCATCGCGGGTGTGTGCTTTATAGCAGCGCTCGGCCCACATGCTCGACAGCTCAACGGCGCGCTCAACGTAGGCGCGCGTGGCGGGATAGCCCGGGCACTGGTCCAGCTGCATGCAGATGTCGGAGCCGAGCTTCATGGCGATTTCCATGTTGTCCTCGGGCGTCCAGAACACGTGGCGGCCGTCGTAGTCGTTGACAATAAAGCGCACGCCCTCGTCGGTGAGCTTGACCGCATCGTTGTGGCTGAACACCTGGAAACCGCCCGAGTCGGTGAGGATAGGGCCGTGCCAGTTCATAAACTTGTGCAGGCCGCCCAGCTCGGCGATGGTGTCCTCGCCGGGACGCATGGACAGGTGATAGGTGTTGGCAAGCACGATCTGGGCGCCGAGCTGTTTGACGGTCTCGGTAGGAATGCCCTTGACGTTTGCCTTGGTGCCCACGGGCATGAAACTCGGCGTCTCGATGTCGCCGTGCGGGGTGTGCAGCACGCCGGCACGCGCGTGCGTCGTCGGATCCTCGGCGATCAGGTCGAATTTAAAAAGGCTCTGGTCCATAAACTGGAACTCCTTGGTTGCGGTTCATACGCAAACCATTATACGGGCAACCCGCAAACCGCACCGACTCGACAGAAACTGGTGCAAAGGGGTCATAGTCGTTTAAGAACGTCCCCAACGACTACATCCAACAGCCAAGGCAACGCCGATGCTTTGTCAACGACAGCGAAAACCCGCCAGAGTGAGAAAGGTGCCTTCAAGCAAAATGGCGCCGCAGGTTGAGCATAAGTCAGCGAGCGGGCCGCATTTGAGACAAGGTGACGTGAAACGAAAGGGCGCTGACCTTCTGGTCGCGCCCTTGAAGTTGAACGTCAGATTG
>USMR01000134.1 GCA_900555815.1 uncultured Collinsella sp. | reverse complement strand
CGCGGTTTCGGTCGAAGGCGTCAAGCGCCGCTGTCGTGCCGGCATGGGTCGATGCCAGAGCGGCTTTTGCCAGAGCCGCGTGGTGGCGATTCTTGCCCGCGAGCTGGGCTGCGACCCTAGCAAGGTATTACTGGAGGATGCCGGCTCCTGGCTGGTCGAGGGACCTTTGAAGGGGGTGCGCTAGGATGGCGGAATTCAAATCGAGCGCGATTGATTGCGGCGTCGTAGAAGCCGTACAAACGCAAGCCTTCGACGTGGTCGTTATCGGCGGCGGACCTGCCGGCATGGCGGCCGCGCTTGCCGCGCATAAGGCCGGCGCGCGCGTGGCCATCGTAGAGCGCGAGCAACACCTGGGCGGCATCCTCCGTCAGTGCATCCACCCCGGCTTTGGCCTGTCGCACTTTAAACAGGAGCTCACCGGTCCCGAGTACGCACAGCGCTTTAGCGACCGGGTGCACGCAACCGACATTGCGCTGTTCCTGGACAGCATGGTGATTGGGATTGATTCGGGCGAGCCTACAGAAGACACCGCGGTCCATACCGTCACGCTCATGAGCCCTGCCGGCATGCTGCAGCTCACCGGGCGCGCGATCGTCCTTGCCATGGGTTGCCGTGAGCGCACCCGCAGCGAGATCAAGATCCCCGGCAGCCGACCCGCCGGCGTGTTTACGGCGGGCCTGGCGCAGCGATACATCAATATCGAGAACCTCAAACCCGGCTCGCGCGCCGTCATTTTGGGCTCGGGCGACATCGGGCTCATCATGGCACGTCGCTGCACGCTCGAGGGGATTTCCGTCGAGGGCGTGTACGAGCTCATGCCGTACGCCAACGGCCTGCGCCGCAACGTCAAGAACTGCCTGGACGACTTTGGCATTCCGCTGCATCTGTCGACCACGGTCACGCGCGTGATCGAGCACGACCGCGTGGAGGCCGTCGAGGTGAGCCAAGTTGACGAACACCTCGCGCCCATTCCGGGGACCGAGCGCATTGTTCCGTGCGACACGCTGCTGCTTTCGGTGGGCTTGATTCCCGAGAACGAGCTTTCGGTTGCCGCAGGCGTTGAGCTTGACCCGCGCACGCGCGGCGCCGTGGTGGACCAGAGCCTGCAGACGGGCGTGCCGGGCATCTTTGCCTGCGGCAATGTGCTGCATGTGCACGACCTGGCCGACAACGTGACGACCGAGTCCGAGCGCGCCGGTGTGGCAGCGGCGGCGTGGGCGTTGGGCGGCGCCGAGGCGTACGCTGCAGGCACAGGCTGCGAGCTCACGGTCTCCCCCGCCGGCATCGCGGGCTACGCGCTGCCGGGACGCATTACGGCCGTGGCGCTCACCAAGCTCAACTTCCGCGTGCGCCGGCCAGTCGATGCCGCCCGCGTGCGTATTCTGGCAGGCGAGGAGGAACTGTTTGCAGGCAAGGTCCGCGCGTTTAAGCCGAGCATTATGGAAAGCTTCCCGCTGCCGGCGAAGGTGATTCAGCGCGCACTCAACCTAGGTGCTAGCGAGATTGTCCTGTCCGTCGACCCCGTTGAGGAGGCGTAAAGACATGAGCACGAACACGATCGAAACGCTGCAGTTCAACTGCACCACCTGCCCATCCGAATGCCTCCTGACCGTGGAGGTGGAGCGCGACGCAGACGGCGCCGTGGTAGAGGTGCGCTCCGTGACCGGCAACAGCTGCCCGCGTGGCAACAAGTTCGCGCACCAGGAGCTAACCTGCCCCATGCGCGTGCTCACCACCACCGTGGCCGTATCCGGCGGCGACGAGGCGCTGCTGCCCGTGCGCACGGCTGAGGCCATCCCGCTAGCACTCCACGCCCAAGCCATGGACCTCATCCGCGGCCTAGTCGTCAACGCCCCCATCCGCATGGGCGACATCGTGCTCCCCAACCTCCTCAACACGGGCATCGACCTCATCGCCATGATGGACATAGTACCCACCTAAGTAGCTAATTTGGGACGGGGCTCTTTTAGCTGCCCCGCCATCCACCCAGCCCTCTTCAATTGCGGTGAAATAGTTCCTGATTTCCGCCAAAACCCCGGCATCCAGGAACTATTCCACCGCAACTATCCTTGGAATCGGTATTTAGCTTGTGCCTACTTTAGTGCCATTTCAAAACTATGCCGGATTACGGGGCTGATTCGGAGACCCCCATCCATACCGGCTATTTTCGATTTTTGATAAGCCGTCTACCTGCAGTTTTAATTTCGCGATTTTTCCCATGGTCAAGTAGTACAAGTCCAGCCCCGTAATCCGCCATACTTTTGAAGCCAGCCCATGTGGGACGGGCCTCTTATGACTACTTTTGCCTGCACGCTTGCCAGGCTGGCCATGCCAAGGAGTGTCCCGAAGTGCCGGCATAAAAGGAACGTCCCTATCTGCCGGGCTTGGGCTACCATGGTGGCACCCTAGCGAAAGGACGATGTATGGCACATGTCGATGACCAGCGTGTGGCGCGCGTGCTCGATGCGCTCGAGGCTCAGCACCCCGGCGCGCAGCTGCTCGTAAACGACCCGTGGTCGATTTATTACCTGACCGGCTTTTATGCCGATATGTTCGAGCGTTTTTGCGGCGTGCTGCTCGCACGCGGTAGCGAGCCCGTGATCTTGGTCAACGCGCTGCATCAGCTGCCCGAGTATGACAATGCCCGCGTTGCCTATCACACCGATACCGACGTCGTAGCCTACGCCATCGTTCGCGAGGTCGATCCGAACAAACCGCTCGGCATCGACACCGTCATGCGTTCCGGCTTTTTGATGCCACTCATGGAGCGCCACGCAGCCAGCGAGTTTTTCCTGGGTGACTTTGCCGTCACCGCCACGCGCACCCACAAGGATGACGCCGAACAGGAGCTCATGCGCGCGTCCTCGGCCGCTAACGACGCCGTGATGGCCGACGCCATCAAGCTCGTCCACGAAGGCGTGACGGAGCGCGAGATTGCCGACCAGATGCTCGGCCTGTATCGCAAGCACGGCTGCGAGGGCTTTAGCTTTCCGCCCATCGTGAGCTTTGGTGCTAACGCCGGCGACCCGCACCACGAGCCCGACGACACCGTGCTCAAGCGCGGCGACGTAGTGCTGTTCGACATTGGCGGGCGTCATCGCAACTACTGCTCGGACATGACGCGCACGTTCTTTTGGGGCGATCCGGACGAGGAGACGGCGCGCATCTACGACATCGTGCGCCGCGCCAACGAGGCCGCCGAGGCACTCATCGCACCGGGCGTTCGCATGTGCGACCTGGACCGTGCCGCGCGCGACGTGATTGAGGACGCAGGTTATGGGCAGTACTTTACGCATCGCCTGGGACACTCGATCGGCTTGCAGGACCACGAGCCAGGCGACGTTTCACTCGTCAACGAGCAAGTCGTAGAGCCGGGCATGACGTTCTCCATCGAGCCGGGCATCTACCTCCCCGGCCGCACCGGCGTCCGCATCGAGGACCTAGCCCTGGTGACCGAGAACGGCGTCGAGATTCTCAACGACTACCCCCACGATCCAGTCCGCCTAGACTAACCCATCCCCAAACCCCAAACTAAGTTGCGGTGAGATACGGACTGTTTAAGGCTTCTAGCCCATAAAACAGTCCATATTTCACCGCAACTGCCAAGGGGACCAGAGCAGCTGCCCTGATGACAAAACGGAAGGCCTCCCGGCTCTCGTGGTTCGCGAGTACCGGAAGGCCTTCCTATGTCCTAGAGCCCTAACGCTCTAAGCACGTTGCCTTACTCCGTACGATGGCGCAGCTTTTCAATCGCTGCGGCAATCAACGCCAGCAGACCGGTTCCGCCAAGCGCCGCGACAGTCACGGCAGTGTTGTCGCCCGTCTCGGCCAGGCTTCCCTTAGCGGCCTTCTTGCCATTCTTCTTGCCCGAAGGATCCTTGGCATCGGGCTTGGCACCGTTATCCTTGCCGCCAGTCGGTTCCTGTACAACAACAGGTTCAACAACCTCGACAGTCACCGAAGCCGTGAGCTGCTGAGGCGCCGGCGTCTCCGCAGCGCCATCCTCGGCAAGCGTCGCAATCGCCGCGGCGTCACCGTCAACGGGCATCGTCGCGGTAACGACGACGGTTCCGTTCTTGAGGGCCTTGACTTTACCGTTCTCGACCGTAGCGATCGTCGGGTCGGACGAGGTCCACGTCACGTTACCACGCAGCAGCGCGCCATCGGCCGCATTGCTCGCCGCGGCAGCAAGGTCAATTTCCTTGCCGCGCTCTACCTTGAGCACGGTTTCGGCAGTCGTGGCCTTGCCGTTT
>USMR01000133.1 GCA_900555815.1 uncultured Collinsella sp. | reverse complement strand
TGTTGACCATCTCTTCGATTTGCCGCCTGAAGGCGGCATTCTAACTAATGAAACTAAGGCGACCCGCACGCCAGGTCAATATGCCGCAGTAGATATCCGTTCCAAGCGTTTACGCCAGGTTGTGACCGCCGTTTCTGATGGAGCCATAGCGGCAACCAGCGCATACGCGTTTCTCCGCGGATAAGTACGATAATATATCTTATGTAAGGTTGCTATCTTTAAACGAAGTGGTTGGGCGGTGTATCAATGTGCTGTCCAACCACTTTTACTTGCCGGCTATATGGTATGCAAAACTAGATAACCTAGAATACAATATAGCTATTGAACGGAGGATCCTTATGAACCACGCCAAACGCGTTATCCCGATGTCCGATACATCGGTCAGCATTAAGCCTGAGGATATTCAACCCACTGTGTTGCCCGATGCATTTATTCAGTCCGATATCGTGCGCAAACTCAATATGTTGAGTCTGCCGCGCTATAACCAGTTGCCAAATGTGACACTCTACCGCGACCAAGTTATTGAGTATGTTGCGCTGTGGATGGAGCCGCTGTCTATTTGCGTTGAGCAGCCTATCATTACGCCATCGATGATCAATAACTACGTGAAGGTCGGCCTGGTGCCTGCTCCGGTCAAAAAGCAGTATGGTCGCGAGCAGATTGCCCGCCTGATCGCTATCTGCATCTTTAAGCAGGTGCTACCTATTGCTGCGGTGCAGGCACTCTTTAACATTCAGCGTTTGAGCTACGATGCCCCGACTGCCTTCGATTATGTGGTCGACCAGCTTGAGGCATCGATTCGCGCCGCGTTTTCTATCGAGCAGACGCCGGTTCCCGATACGGCGCATCAGGTCACACGCGAGTCTCTGCTTGTGCGCAGTGCCGTATCGTCCTTTGTTTCGAAGGCGTACTTGATGAGCTATCTCAAGTTCAACGGGTTTAATAGCTAGCCGACGTATAAAACGGGCGGGACAAAGAGCCATCTGTCGCTTTGTCCCGCCCGTTTTTTGCCTGGTTGGACTTTATTTGCCCGAAGCTACGCCCATGCCGTAGCCGATGATCAGGCCGTGCATCTCAGCGTAATAGGAATCCAGGCCGTTGCAGGGCATGATGATGGTCTTGGAGCCGGGCCAATGTTCGACTATGCGATCAGTAAGCGCCTGGGCTCCAGTTTCGTTCTCAACGTGATCGATGATGACCTCACCGCCCGTAAAGCCCTCGGCTTCCATAGTGTCGATGATCTTGTTGAGCATCTTCTTTTCGCCACGCGTGTGCCCGACGAGTTCGATTTTACCGGCCTCACTCGCCGTGCCCAAAATGCGGATATTGAGCTTGTTGGCAATGACGCCGGCTGCCTTAGGGATACGTCCGGCTTTGGCGAGGTTTTCGTAATTGCACAAGCTGAAGAGGATTTTGCTGTTCTGCTCAAGGCTATCAAAGTATGCGCAAGCGTCCTCGAATGCGACATCCGGATTGCTTGCAAGATAGCGGTCAAACAGCAGGAAAATGAGGTCCATTTTGCCGCCAGCTGCGCGTGAATTGACTAGATGAATCTGCCGGTCGGGCTCCTCGGCAAGAACCATATCGCGAGCCGTGGCTGCCGCGTTGTAGCTGCCCGACACGCCCTCAGAGATCGGCATGCAGATGGTCTTGTCTGCCAATTTGAAGAGCTCGGCCCACTCCCCTACGCTGGGACAAGCGCTCGAAGAAGCGTTCGTCTCCGCCTGAACAGCGCGGTTGAGCTCATGAACATCGAGCGAGAGGTCGTCAACGAATTCACGCTCCCCCACTCGGATCTTAAGGGGTGCAAATGCAAAGGTGGTATGAGGTGCGGTTGGTTGCCAATCGCGAAGATTGCAGCTCGAATCGGAGATAAGTGCCCAGCTCATTGAGGGTCCTTTCTAATTGTTCCCCAACAATTATAGCCATCTTTTTGATTGATTGGATGGCTATCTAGTTTTGAATACTAGATAGCCATCCTGATTTTATGGCAAACGGTAGGGAAAAAAGAATGGGCCTCGTGACTCAAGATCGCGAGGCCCACGTTCGTTCGCTGCAGTAATAAATTAGTAGCGCACGAAAATGTAATTGTTGTTCATGCCAGCAGCGACGGAGCTGATGATGACGCCCGTTTTGTAGTCGGAAGCATGGATCATCTGACCATTACCGATATAGATGCCTGTATGGTAGGAGTTAACCACAACATCGCCGGGTTGCGGATCGGACACGCGGGTCCAACCCATGAAGGTGCCGGTGGTGCCCAGGCGGCAGTAGCGGCCCGTGAGGCAATAGCTGACAAAACCGGAACAGTCAAAGCTGTTCGGTCCAATGCCGCCCCAGGAATAAGCGTATCCGAGCTTGCTGTAGGCGCGCGAAACAACGGTACCGCCGTCAACGGACTGGCTCGGTGCGGAAGGCGTCGGAGTCGGAGCGGGCGTCACGGGCTGCGGCGTGGGGGAAGGAGCGGGCGCGGGCGCGGGCGTGTTGCCGCCGCCGTTGTTGGTCGTACCGCCACCATTGTTGGTGTTCTCGGTCGAACCGGCAGTGTCGTTGCTCACCGTGGCCTTTTCGGCGGTGCTGGCATTGATGCCAGCCTGAAGCGCGGCGTTGGCCTCGGCCTCGGCAGCAAGCTCGGCCTGCAGCTGTGAATCCAGGGAGTTCACGACACTCTGGGCCTCAGCCTGCTGGGCATTGAGCTCGTCGACCTTCTTCTGCGTCGCGGCGACGTTCTTCTCCTGCTCGGTCTGCTTATCGGTGAGCTGCTGCTTAAGGTCCTTGACCTCCCGAATGGTCTGGGCCTGCTTGTCGGAAACCTTGCCGTAGTAGAACAGACGGTTGAGCATGTCGCCCAGATCGTCGACGCCCGTCAGAACCTGAAGGAGACTCAGACCGCCAGTCTTGTACTCACCGGCAACGTAGCTCGAAAGCTTTGCCTGACCCTCGGCAATCTCTTGCTGCTTTTGCGTGATCTCGCCTGCAGTCTGATCAAGCTCCTGCGTCTGTGCGGAGAGTTCTTCATGAATTTGCTGGGTTTGGGTGCCAATCTGCTCGAGTTTGGTACGAGCAGCGGCAAGGTCGGATGCGGTATCGGCGTAGGCCGGAGCCACGAGGCCCAGGCCCAAAACACAAGCGAGGGTTGCCGTAGCAGCGCAGCGTGCCATGTTTTTGTGCGTGTTTGCTGTGCGCATGGAGCTTCCTTTCCGGTATCTAAGGGTAGCGGCTAGTCCACCGTTACCAGGCTAAAGAGCTCAACGTCCTCGTTAGAAGGCGTGAGCTTCTCGCGCGGGTTGAGAAACGCAAGCTCTAGGATACAACCGTAACCGACAAGCTTTGCGCCCATATCTCGCACCAGTTTACCTGTTGCCTCGACGGTTCCGCCCGTCGCGACCAAGTCGTCCAGAATCAACACGGTATCTTTAGAGCTGATAGCGTCGGCATGGATCTCAATTGAATCGGTGCCGTACTCGAGCTCATAGCTCTGGCTCACGGTCTCGCGCGGTAGCTTGCCCGGTTTACGTGCGGGAACAAAGCCGGCGCCAAGGGCTACAGCCACCGGTACGCCAACCATAAAGCCGCGAGCCTCGGGACCCACGACCTTGGTGATTCCCATGCCGGCAAAGTGCTCGGCGAGGGCATCGGTCATGGCTTTGAGCGCCTCGGGATTGCCAAAGAGCGGCGTGATGTCTTTAAAGATGACTCCGGGCTCGGGATAGTCGGGGATGTCGACGATTTGAGATTCGAAGTCGTACATTACATGACCTTTCAATGGGTTGCCGAAATTTCGGTAGCGGTTATTTGCCCGCGGTGGCGGTGCCGGATTGCGAAGGGGCGACGACCTTGAGCGGCTTTACGAGAGAATCCTCGTGCGAAGCCGGTGCGGCTGTCTCTTCGTTTTTGGCCTTGGTGGACTCGGAGCGAGTAATTTCCTCATCGAGTGCATCGATGTCGGCGTCCTCGACCACAGCGTTGAGCGACTCAAAAACGCGGTTCTTGAGCAGCGCAGTGTGCACACCTTCCGTCAGGTCGTGAAGCTTCTTAAACGCACGCTCGAGCTTGGCGTCGCGCTCGTCATCGGAGGTATCCATTCCGAGCATGCTCACGAGCACCTGCTCAAACATCGAGGACTCGCGGTTGGCGGAAGACACGTACTGGCGCAGGTTGCGCGGCTCGATATGGAAGCGTGACAGCTCGGAGCAGTAACGGATAATCGGAAAATCGCGGCCATCGACGAGCTCACGATTCTGCGGACTCTTGATGATGCGAATGAGGTCGTTCTCGG
>USMR01000132.1 GCA_900555815.1 uncultured Collinsella sp. | reverse complement strand
CCGACAAAAGTTTTTGCATGAGAGATGCCCCTGAGGGCCGCGGGAGCCGGGCGGCGCATATGAACTTTCCTGCTCTACAGTCCTGCGCAAGACGGAAAGCACATTAAGTGCTTTCCTTTGCGTGCGGAACTCGCGATAAAGTTCATATGCGCCGCCCGGCTCCCGCGGCCCTCAGGGGCATCTCTCATGCAAAAACTTTTGTCGGGTAAAGTCCGAGGTTAGTGGCGTTTTATACCGAGAAATTCAAAAAAAGTTGAAAATTCATTACATATTTGCGTTGACTTTAGGTAACTAAAGTTTCATACTCCTTTTCAACCACTGGGGGATGTGAACACGCACGGATCGTTCACATCATGATTGAAGAGGATTTCTTAGACATGTTCACGCATCAGCTAAACATTATCAGCGTAGTAATTATCTGATGCGGGTTAGCACATACAGCTAGCCCGTACGATAACGGGCGGCTGATGAAGATGAGGGCCGTCGAGCGCAACCGACGGCCCTCATTTTTATGTCTAGGAAGTTCTTTTTAGAGGAGGAAATGTAATGAACGGAGTTTTGCTCATGGTTGTGGCCGCGGCGGTGCTCGCCTGCGGCTATCTGGGCTACGGCCGCTGGCTGGCCAACAAGTGGGGCGTTGACAAAGAGGCCCTCACGCCGGCCAAGCGCATGAAGGACGGCAACAGCTTCTCGCCCGTCTCCGCCTTCACCGCGTTCTCGCACCAGTTCAGCTCGATCTGCGGTGCTGGTCCTGTTACGGGTACGATCGTCGCCATGGCCTTTGGCTGGCTGCCCGTCGTGCTCTGGGTCCTCGTCGGCGGCATCTTCTTTGGCGCCGTCCACGACTTTGGCGCTCTGTACGCCTCGATGAAGAACAACGGCAAGTCCCTGGCTCAGCTCATCGAGAAGTACATCGGCAAGACCGGCCGTCGCCTGTTCCTGCTGTTCTGCTGGCTGTTCTGCATCATTGTCATCGCCGCCTTCACCGACATGGTCTGCAAGACGTTCATGTTCACCCCGGCCGTTGACGCTTCTGGTGCTGCTACCGGTGCCATCGACTTCACCAAGTCCTATGCCGCCGGCTGCGCTGGTACCATCTCCATCCTGTTCACCTTCGTCGCTATCGCCTTTGGTTGGGCTCAGAAGAAGTTCAACCTCACCGGCGCTGCCGAGTTCGTCACCGGCGTGGTCCTCATGGTTCTCATGTTCGCCGTCGGTATGCAGTTCCCGGTTTACCTGGATAAATTCCAGTGGTTCGCCGTCGTCATGGTCTACCTGGTCTTCGCTGGCGCTATGCCCATTCAGATGCTCAAGACCCCGCGTGACTACCTCACTTCCATCATGATGATCGTCATGATCGTCTGCGCTGTCCTCGGCATCGTCGTCCTGGGCGTTAACGGCCAGGCCACCATCACCGCTCCGGTCTTCACCGGCTTCTCCACTGCCTCTGGCATGATGTTCCCGGTCCTGTTTGTCTCCGTTGCCTGCGGTGCTCTCTCCGGTTTCCACAGCCTCGTTTCTTCCGGCACCTCTTCTAAGCAGGTCGAGAAGGAGCAGGACGCCGTCAAGGTCGGTTACGGCGCCATGATCGTCGAGTCCTTCGTCGGCATCCTTGCCATCATCGTCGCCGGCATCATGTTCTCCGATATGAACACCGCCGGTACCGGCGCCCTCAACGCCGGTGTCGCTTCCACCCCGTTCCAGATCTTCGCCGCCGGCATCTCCCGCGGTATGCAGGCCTTCGGTGTTGACGGCACGCTCGCTACCGTCTTCATGACCATGAACGTCTCCGCTCTGGCCCTGACCTCGCTCGACGCCGTCGCCCGCATCGCCCGCACCTCGTTCTCCGAGTTCTTTGCCCAGACCAACGACGCCCTGGCCATCGAGTCCAAGGCCGGCTACATGAAGGTCCTCGTCACCCTGCTTCCCGGTCTCGCCCTCGCTTTTGGTGGCTATGCCAACATCTGGCCGCTCTTTGGTGCTTCCAACCAGCTGCTCGGCGGCATGACCATGATCACCCTCGCCGTGTTCTGCAAGTGCACCGGCCGCAAGGGTTGGATGCTCTACGTGCCCGTCGTCTTCCTGCTCTGCTGCACCTTCACCTCGCTGGTCCAGAGCGCCATGGGCTGCATGACCGCCGTCCAGGCCTACGGTTTCTTCGGTACCATCCCGGCTACCGCCACCACGGCCGCCGTCTCCGTCGCCGCCACCAAGGGCCTGCAGCTCGTCTTTGCCGTCCTGCTGATGGTCCTGGGCCTCATCGTCGCCGTCAACTGCCTCAAGGAGTTCTTCGGCAAGGAGGCTGGCTCCATGCCTGACGAGGAGCCCGAGTGGTCCGAGATGGGCAAGGCCGAGTACGGCCGCGCCGCTGCCGCTGAGGCTCCTGCCGATGCCGAGGCTGCCAAGGCTTAGTCGACCTGACGAGTTGAACGTCACATCTATATGACTCGGAAAGACCGGGTCCGCGACTTCGCGGGCTCGGTCCTTTTTTCATGCAAAAGCTGGTGACGCTCGAGTGTTCTCGCAGATGTTTTGCGTGGATAAGGGCGTGCGTTGTACCATATAGACGTATATGTGTACATATGAAAGGGGCCCCGTGGCCAAGACGGTATATTCCGATAACCAAAATAATGTCGATGCCTTGGCTTAACGTCTGAGCAGCCAGACGTCGCTTTCTGCCGAGCGTGCCAAGCTGGTTGCCTACGACCTGCTCTGCCGCAAGGCGCTCAAGATTAAGTCGAGTGCGCTGGCGCAGATTTTCCGCTCCGTCGATAAGGAATGTGACACCAAGGCGATGCGCGATGAGCTTATCGCGGCAAAAATCGTGACCAAGATCGAGGGTAGCGGCATTAACGGGCGCCCGGCGTTCTATACCATCAATGCCGAGATCAGCGATGTCCAGGAACAACCTACCGAGTCCGTCGAAGACTTTGTCGTCGAGGATTCTGCTGACGTGCCTGCTGTGGAAGAAGTTGCTCCGCGCGAGCATGTCGATACCGATGAGTTGCTCGATGAGAACGTCGTGCGTGCCTTTACGGCCAAGGCAGGACGCGGCGGTTTTGGTGGGGGTGGCAAGCGCGATGCGCAGCGCCGCGCCCAGCAGGAGCGCTTCCGTCGTGCCGTTGCTCAAAAGGGTGAGACGGATGCTGAGACCGTCGAGGAAAAGTCCGTCGGGATGCAGGAGCCGACTCGCACTCAAGAGCATGCTGGGATCCAGGAGCCCAAGCGTCGCCGCGGTGCCCATTTTAAGGCCGAGCAGCGAGGTATTGCATGCGAGGTCCAGGATTCCGCCGAGGCTGCTGACGCGTCCGATGAACCGGCCAAGAAGGCTCCGGGTTCATGCCGTCCCGGACGTGGTTTTGCGGGGCGCGCGTATCCCGTAAGGCGTCAGGAGAAGAGCGAACCGGCTTCGACCACTCAGGACGAGAAGGACGAGAAGGCCGTTGAGCCGGCGGCTCGCGAACAGAAGCCTGTTGAGCCGCAGCTTGAGGTCGATGCCGAGGCCAAGGGCCAGCAGCCTACTGATGAGCAGGCGGAGCAGGGCGCGTCGAGCAAGCCTCGCCGCCGTCGCCATCGTGGGGGCCGCAGTTCCCATGCCGAGACTGCAGCCGAGAAGACCACGCCGCAGGACGAAGATGCGAAGGTCGAGGTTTCTTCGGGGCAGCCTAAGCGCCAGCCGGCGAAGGAGAGCAAGTCCAATCGTCCGCAGAAGCAGGCGCCTATGCCGAAGCGCGAGCGCAATTCCCAAGGCGATTCTAAGCGCAAGTCTCAGAAGAAGCCGGAGTCTACCGCAGCAGATACTGCTGCCCAGCAGCCCAAGTCGGCAGTCCACGGCGAGGTCTCGGCGTTTGCCCTTGCCCGCGTTTTAGGCAGGCAGCTGCTCAAAGTTGTCCCTACGCCTACGGCGCTCTCTAAGATCAAGGAGCAGCAGACACAGATCGTAAAGGTCGAGGGCAAGGACGGCAAAAAGGCTCCGCAGCGCACTCAGCACAACGAGATGTCCAACCGCAAGATTGCCGAGGAAATCGCAATCATCCAGGCTTGGATCGAGCAGAACCGAGGTGCCGATACGCCGGTTGCCTCGCGCCGCCAGCGTGCCTACCAGATCTTTAACGACGAGAAGGCTTTTGACGGCAAACACGGTGAGCGCCTGATCAGACGCATGACCGAAAAGGGCATCAGCATGCAGGCGATCAAGGTCGCCCCCAATCGCCCCGTGCACTTTACGGGCTTCTTTACGCTGGGCGCCGACAAGCCGTTCATTATGGTCGAGAACCTGGACACCTACGACGAGATCGTCAAGCTGCTGCGTGGC
>USMR01000131.1 GCA_900555815.1 uncultured Collinsella sp. | reverse complement strand
TTTGCGCACCTGGTGGCTCCGGCACTGTCGTTTGTAAAGGCGACGCCGGTCGCCTGCGTGGTGGTCCTGCTGCTCATTTGGCTGGGGTCGGCGCGCGTGAGCATCGCGGCGGTCTTTTTGATGGCGCTGCCGGGCGTGTATTTTTCGCTGGCCGAGGGCTTGGCACAAGTGGATAAACCGCTGGAGCAGATGTTCCGTCTGCATGGCGTGCGCGGCTGGCGCCTGTTTTGCGTCCATACCTGGCGCGAGGTGCTGCCGTTTGTGCTTTCGTGTGCCCGCGCCGTGATCGGCATGAGCTGGAAGGCCGGCGTGGCAGCCGAGCTGATCGGCATGGCGGTGGGCACCGTGGGTGAGCGCATCTATCAGGCAAAGCTTTTGATTGAGACGGCTGATCTGCTGGCGTGGACCGTGCTGGTCGTTGCCGCCTCGTGGGCGTGTGAGCGCGTGCTGGTGTGGCTTCTGCGGGTTTCGGGGCCCGTGGTGTGGCGCGCGGCCGTGCGGGCGCATGGGCATGGACTGCGCGGGCGTGCGGGGGCTGCGAGCGATGGCGCTGCGGCGGAGCTTGCGCTTGCCGTGGGCGATCGCGCGCCGTGGGCTCCGGCACTGGACGGTCTGGCGCTCAACGTGCCCGCGGGCGGGCGTATCTGTGGGTAGGGTGCTTCGGGTGCGGGCAAGTCGACGCTGCTTGCGCTAGCGGCGGGGGAGTCCGCGCCGTGCTCGATGGTGTTTCAGGATGCACGCTTGGTCGAATCCGCCTCGGCTTTGGATAACGTGCTGGTGTGTGCCGACGCGCACGTGGACGCCTCGAGTGCCGCAGCCCTGTTGCGTCTGCTGGTGCCGGGAATCGATGTACATGCTCGTGTGGCCGAGCTCTCGGGCGGGCAGCGCCGTCGCGCCGAGATTGCCCGAGCCCTGCTGTGCCCAGGCGACGCGGTGATTCTGGACGAGCCCTTTACCGGTCTAGATACCGCCGCGCGCGACGCATGCGCCGAGGTCGTGCTCGACTTTCTCGACGGCCGCATGCTGCTGCTTGCCACGCACGATGCCGTCGACGCTCAGGCCCTCAATATCTCGGACATCATCACGCTCTAAATACTTACTCAGGGTTGATTTCCGATCTCAGCCGAACACATTGAGCGGATAGGCCATTCCCGCAGTTAGCCGAACGCCCCCGCGGCCCCTCCTGGGGTCCGGGGGCGCCGTTTTCCCAGTTGAAGGAACGGTGGAGATGTGCTTCGATGGGTCCGGTGGCCATGCTCCGCCCGCCGCCCGGCACCTCTTCCCAGACTCAGCCGGACGGTCGGTCCGTCTATTCCGTTTTTCTTCCAGGCTAGGCCAGCGGGGCATCGCCCCTCTCTGCGCGCGCCCTCTCGATGAGCCCCGGCGTCAGGTCGAGGTCGCCGAGCGGCACGTCCCCCACGCCGTAGGCGTCCAGCAGCGCCGCCGCGTCCTCCCCGAGCATCGCCCTGAAGGCGCGCGCGGGCGTCGCGAAGCCGAGCGCGCCGCGGGGCTCGGAGTTCACGTGCGACATGGCCAGCGCCAGGTCGGCCGGGGCGAGCCGGTCGAACCTGATTCCGGCGCCCTTGGGCAGCAGCTTCCTGATCTCGACGTGGTTGCGCTCGCAGGCGCCCTTCTGGTCGCTGCGCCCGGGGTCGCAGTAGAACAGCCTCGTCTCGCCCGGCCCCTCGCCGAGCAGCGCCGCGACCGCCGCCTCGTCGGAGAACTCGGCGCCGTTGTCGGTGAGGACGGCGCGGAACACGCGGCGCGTCCCGTCGGCGCCGAGGATGGCCCGGACGCCCTGGAGGGCGTCCGCGACGCACCCGGCGGTCTTCTCCTCCAGCGGCAGCGCGAGCTGGAGCCTGCTGGGGCGGTGCAGCAGCGTGAGCAGGCAGGCGGAGTCCTCCCGGGCCCCCTCGACGGTGTCCATCTCCCAGGCCGCGGCGCACGCGTCCTCCCCGAGGGCGAGGAACGCGGCATGCGACCTGCGGGCGGAGTGGCGGGTCGCCGCCCGGCCCGCGGCGCGCTTCCTCGGCCTGTAGCCGACCTTGCGCCTGAGCTCCATGTCGGTCATGCCGTCGTAGCCCGCCGAGACCCAGCGGTAGATGGTCGACGGCGACAGGTCCACCGGGCCGCCGTTGCGCGCCGCCATCTGCTCGGGCGACAGCCCCCGGCGCAGGCATCCCCTTATCGCCTCCAGCCTGGCCGCCGCGGCCGGCTCGTCGGCGTCTATCCCGCGCCTGGACGAGACGAGGACCGAGTCGGCGCACAGCTGCGCGGCCCGGGCCTCGTAGAAGACGTGGGGGCGGCGCTTGCAGCCGATCGCGCGGTACCGCCCGCACCCGTTGCAGCAGCGCGGCCACGCGGCCAGGCGCGGACAGGCCGCCGACAGGTCGGCGGAGGCGTCCACGCGCTCGCCGCGCCTGGCCTTCGGCGCCGTCACGAACCTGTGCGACGCCACCTCGGCGCTCACCGTCGAGGGCGACCTGCCCAGCTCCCTCGCGATCTCCCTGCACGACGCCCTGCGCTCCAGCATCCTCTGGACCGTGTCCCGCTCGTGCCTCGTGAGCCTTCCATAGGCCCTCGGGACCGCCCTTGCGGAGCCACTTTTCTTCTTTCCGGACATGCCGTCCTCCGATCTCCCGGGGCCGGCCGATCCGGCCCTCAGGGTATCGGGTTCCCACATTCATCCGCACATGTGCGGATGAATGTGGGAGGTGTTCGGATAAAGTCGATAATCAAGGAATACTTACTCAGCAACAAAATGATCCGTTTTTCTCCGTCCCCATGGGGTCGGGTATGGTATTCTATCTGCGGGGTAATACTTAAGAATACCAAGTAATACCAACGCCGTAGAAACAAACTCCAGATGCGGGCCAATCGGGTTGCCTTCACAGCCTGTCGCCCAGCCGCGTGGCCCGCATCCATCCGCACCACCGTCGTTTCAAAAAGGAAGCGCCATGGCAGAACACATGACCCCGGTTGTCGCGAAGGTCTTGCCCGAGGAAAAGGCAGCCTTCGCGGCGGCAACCCAGCTCGTGGGCACCACGCCGTCCAACGCCATCCGCATGTTCATCGCCGCCTTCAATCGCTGCGGCACCTTTCCGTTCGACATTTCGCCCAACGGGGCCTTTGGCGCTGCGCCCGATTCTCATCAACAATGACTGTTTCAAACTGCCGGCACTTGGGGACACTTGGGGACGTTCCTTTTTTGCCGGCAGCTAAGGAACGTCCCTAAGTGCCGGGTTTTGAGGAGGTTGGCATGCTCAATGCGCTGGTTTGGGCACTTGCCTGTTTTGGCGTTGTCGCTGCCGATATAGCCCTGAGCGTGGTTCTGTTTTCAGTTCTCGATGCCGTATCGGTGCTGACGGGCTATCCGATCGACAATCTCGATATCCAATGGTTCCAGGCTGCCGCTCAGGCGGCGTCGTTTTTGATGGCGCTGCTGTGGTGGCGTTATCTGTGGCCGCGTTCGTTTATGGCACGCCGGCAAAGCGAGCACCCGCTCGGCGGGGGAGCGCGTGGGGCGTGGAAACGCATCGCCTGCGTTATCGTGATTGGCCTTGCCCTGCAGGTGGTCGTTGGCTACGTGACCGACGCCGCGCTGTCGCTGTTGCCCGAGGCCGCGGCTGACTACAGCGAGCTTGTCGAGGAAACAGGCATGGGCGACACCAGCTATCTCGCCGTCCTGACTACGGTGCTCGGCGCCCCATTTTGTGAAGAGCTGCTGGTGCGCGGCATTATTTTTGAGTTTTCGCTCCGAGCGTTTAATCCGCAGTGCCGCTCACTTTGGAAGCGCCGGCGTCGTGCGAGCGCGCAGGACGGCGCCAAGGTGCCCTGGGCGGCCCCAAGTACGTGGGGTATTGCCGCGGCGATTGTGCTGCAGGCGGCAATCTTCGGTTTTATGCACATGAATTGGGTGCAGGGTTGCTACGCGGGTGCCGCCGGCCTCATCTTTGGTTGGGTGCTCGTGACGACCGGAAAGCTCCGCTACACGATCCTGCTGCACTTTGCCTTTAATGCCGGGTCGTATCTCATGACGTTGCTCTGGTTTGTGAACACGCCGCTCGATGTGGCAATTACGGTCGCTATCGCCGGCGTCATCCTCGTTGAGGCAATGCGTTCGCTGCGCCACGCGTGTGGGGTGGATGCAGCGAGCGCACCGCTGCGCTAGTTGCGGCGTCCGCCTCCGTTGGCGCCCTGCCGCCCCTGGGCCGCGCGATTGCCGACGGTGAGGACGCCGCCGACGTCGCCGCCCGCGCCACTTCGATTAACTGACGAACACCGTCAAGAAAGAGCGACATCATGAGTAACGCTCCC
>USMR01000130.1 GCA_900555815.1 uncultured Collinsella sp. | reverse complement strand
TGCATCAATCGCCTGGAGCATCCCACGAGCGGCTCGATTGTCGTCGAGGGCGTGGATGTGTGTGCCAAGGGCGTCGACCTCAACAAAGTGCGCACGCACCTGGGCATGGTGTTTCAGCAGTTCAACCTGTTCCCGCACCTGTCGGTCAAAAAGAACGTCATGCTTGCGCAGCAAAAGGTGCTCAAGCGCAGCAAGGAAGAGGCCGAGAAGATCGCCGTCGAGGAGCTGACCAAGGTCGGCCTGGCCGAGCGCATCGACTTTATGCCGAGCCAGCTCTCGGGCGGCCAGCAGCAGCGCGTGGCCATCGCCCGCGCCCTGTCGATGAACCCGCACGTGATGCTCTTTGATGAGGCCACCTCGGCGCTCGACCCTGAGCTCGTGCGCGACGTTCTGGGCGTCATGCGCGACCTGGCGCACGACGGTATGACCATGATCGTCGTGACGCACGAGATGGGCTTTGCCCGCGATGTCGCCGACCGCGTCGTCTTTATGGACGGCGGCGTCATTGTGGAAGAGGGTACGCCGAGCGAGGTCTTCGACCACCCCAAGAGCGAGCGCACCAAGGCGTTCTTGGGCAATATCTCGTAGCCGCTTTATATGACTGACATAGCAGAAAACGGGAGCCGGATGTGATCCGGCTCCCGTTTTTGTTGGGACGCGAATGTGTTTTGTTGCAATGCGCGTTGCGGGCGGAGCTCATTGCCGCTAGGCGAGCTCGGCTCCAAGGGCGCGGCAGGCCGCTTCGCTCTCATCATCGGGGGCGTCGTAGCAGATGACGGAATCGACGACGTTGACGCCCTCCTCGTCGGCGTCCGCCTTCCAGTTGTCCATCCATTCGCCCTCGGCCCACGAATAAGAGCCAAAGAGGACGACCTTCTTGTCGCCGAGGGCCTCCTTGACCTCATCCCACATGGGCTGGAACTCATCATATTCAAGCTCCTCGGAACCCATGGCGGGGCAGCCGAAGGCGATAGCGTCATAGCCAGCGGCCTTGTCTGCGGAGAAGTCGGCGCAGGAGATGACCTCTGCCTCGGCGCCGGCATCGGTTGCACCTTCGGCAACGAGGTTTGCCATGGCCTCGGTGTTGCCCGTGCCGCTCCAGTAGACGACGGCGATCTTGCTCATGTTGAGTCCTTTCAGTTGTGCGGCAGGTTGCCACGGTTTCTATGTTCTATCGGGTTGCCTGGGCAAGTTGCGCCAAGCTGTAGCCCTGCTGATAGACAAAGGTGAAGTATTGGGTGCAGGCGCGGTAGGCATCAAACGTCGCAAGTGCCTGCTCGACATTTGCGTAGACCTTCCAGGCCCCAAAGACCTTATAGTTCTCGCCGCGCCGGACGATAAACTCGTGCACGTCGTCGTAGGGATATCCTAGGAAGTAGCCTATTTCGTGCGGAAACTCGCAGGTGCAGTCGTTGCTGCAGCTAGCTTGCTGGGGTAGTGCGCATCGAGTCTGGCTACAGGCGCATTCCGCGACGTTATTACTCGCGAGCGTGATGCGTGATGCCAAATGCACAAGGCATGTCGAAAGGTCTCTCGTGTCGTAGCCTTCCGAGGCGAGCGCCGTTTTGGCGCGAGGGTCCGCGAAATAGGTGGTGAGGCTTTTGGCTCGGTACACGTACACGAGCGCTCCGCAGGGCCGCCAGACCAAAACACTCAGGTGGATGCCAAGCGGGTCAAGCTCGCGGTTGCACTGGGCGATAACGTTGAGCAGGCGTGCTCGGCGTTCTGCGATGGTTTCTGTTGCGGTCGAGCCGTCCCCGTGGGCGTAGGTGCCTGGATAGGTAAAGAGCGATGCCGGCTTGATGCCCGCGAGCGTGGGGGAGCAGTTGCGCACGACTGCTGCCTGAAACGTTGGGATGTCTATGGTTCGAGTCACGTCGCTCCTTACGGATCTAAACTGTTAGCCTAGGAAAACTTATACACGAAAGTAAGCCATGGTCAACAAAAAAGTTTGAAGAGGAAAACTAATTGACCGAACGGACATGATTTTGGGTTAAGATAGGGACACCCCATGGGGGTATCTAGATAGTGCTACTGAAAGGGGAACGCATGAGTGACTTGCTCAACCCTGCGAATCTCATCGTGCTGACCGTCATTGCCGTCGGCATGTTTTTTGGACTGCGTCGCATTGCCGCTTCGACACACGGGAAGAGTTGCTGCAGCGATGGTGCGAGCGGCAAGAAGGCCAAAAAGGTTGTGGTGGCAGACACCGACGAGTCCCACTACCCCTATCGTGAGGAACTCCTTATCGGCGGCATGAGTTGCGACGGCTGCGCCCGGAATGTGACGAATGCCCTCAATGCGCTTGATGGCGTGTGGGCTACGGTAACGTACGCGGACCACACGGCACGCGTGCGCTCGAAGCGCCCGGTTGATCGCGACACACTCGAGACGGCAGTGAGGGGTGCGGGCTATTACGTTATGAAAATGTAGGCGTTGCCCTCTCCGGTGGGTACCAGCCTCCTGCCCATTGTGACTATCGGCATCCAAAAATTTGCGCAAAAATAACCTTTAGATGCGGCAAAAGCGGAGTTTGGTGACGGTTTGCGCGGAATTCGCTACCAATCGAGCATCTATGAACCCGTCCAAAAAATTACAGGTGTATATTTATACACTGATTATTGCTGTGCTCAGATTGCAATTAACCGTGGACAGAAATGAAGAATGCTAAAACTGGGCTTTAGGACAGGGGAGGCTATAACCTTATGAGATGAGTGGGAACACTTGGCTTGGTGGCAGCGCTTGCCGCTATCTTGGTATCGCCGCTGCCGGCGCACGCCGAAGACGCATCGGGTGCCGTTACCTACAATGCGGGAAATGGGTATTCCTTTGAGAAGCTCTCGCATCCTACGGTAGGAACGTCGCAGCCGGATGGCATCGTCGACTACCAGGGTAACGGTGCCGTTGCCGTCCCGGGCGCCGATGGTAATACGGCCAACAACGAAGGCGATCGCGGCCAGAGCTACACTTGGGCGGCTGCGAGCTATGGTGACTGGCTTTATGTGGGCACCTGCTATGCGGCGATGGGCAACACGCTGACGCTCATGAACAGCACGCTGGGCGATTCCTATGATGTCGAAACCATGCGCCTGACGCTGGAGGCCATGTTTAACGGTACCTTCTTCTATGGACAGCAGAAGGAGGACGGCACGGCCGACAAGGACAGCGGCGGCATCTTGGTCAAGATCAATACCAAGACCGGTGAGACCAAGCTGCTACTCTCTGAATCGCTCAACGGCGTCGCTCCTTTGTTCCGCAATGCCGTGAGCTATAAGGGTAAGCTCTATTTCTGCGGCAGCGTCAGGACCAATGACGGCAAAGGCGGCCTGCCTGCTGTATACGAGATCGATCCTAAGACGGATGAGTACAAAGTTGTCTATCAGGGCCTTTCGAGCATGCAGGATTACGGTGCTGCCTACAAGCAGGGCATTTCTACCGGTATCCGCGGCATGTGCGTCCATGATGGCCAGCTCGTCATCAGTAATGTGGGTAAAGACGCGAACGGTAATTTTGTGTCGACAATCCTGACGTCGTCTGACCCCTCGAAGGGCCAGGACAGCTTCACCGAGATTGCCAACTCGGAGAAGCTGTTTGGCTATCCGGCGATTCGCTATCAGGACAGCATCTACGGCGGCGCCATTTGGGATATGGTCTCGTACAATGGCCATCTCTATGCGACCATCTGCACCGGTACGCCCGAGAACGCTCCCGATGATAATTCCATGCAGTCGTTTGCCATGGTCCGTGGCGACAAGAATGCCGACGGCAGCTATTCGTGGACTCCCATTGTCGGCGATCAGAAGACGGACGGTGCAAAGTACTGCTTTGGCATCGATCCTGCCCGTACCCGTTCTGGCGCTGCCAACCTCATCGTCTACAACGACTACCTCTATATCGGTGAATACAACGACGAGGAGATTGCCCTCGAGCGCATCCTGTTCAACAAATCCAACACCGAAGAGGGCGGCAAGAGCAGCATGGGTGGCGTTGACTGCTCGTTTGTGAATGCCAATCTTGAGCAGTCGGTTAACATCTATCGCATGGACAAGGACGAGAACATGGAGCTCGTCGTTGGCGATCGCACCGACATGTTCCCCGAGGGCGGTATTTCCGGCCTGACTTCGGGCTTTGGCCGAAACGAGAACCAGTATATTTGGCGCATGCAGAAGTTCGACGGCAAGCTGTAGATCGGTACCTTTGATACCGCGAGCCTGCTTGAGCCGATCGGCCAGTTCTCCAATGGCGACATTATCGATATGACGCCCGAGGAGTGGGACTCTCAGGTTCAGCGCCTTAGGGACCTGCTCAATCACCTGCTCGACA
>USMR01000129.1 GCA_900555815.1 uncultured Collinsella sp. | reverse complement strand
ACACCGGGGGCGTCGCGTATCTCGACCCCATTATCCTGGGAGACTCGCTGGTCGATCTCGGTGGTCCCGGCGTCACCGTTGAGAGCAACCTCAGCGGCGCAGCGGACTTCTCCAACGCAACGCTCCAAGGCCTGCTCGTCGGCGAGACCGTCACCGTATCCTACTCCTATACCGTCAAGGCCACCGACAACGACATCACCAACGCGGTGACTGCGAACGGGGAGAAGAAGGCAGAGGTGACGACAGAGGTGGAGGACGCTCCTGCCCTGACCGCCGTCAAGAAACTGGTCAACGAGGGAACCGGCGACTCCGGCATGAGTAGTAACCCTCTCCGGTACCAACAATCAGCAGAATCTGGTACCGCCAGTCAGCGGGCTTGGTACCCTGGGTAAGATAAATTGGTACCGCCGCCCATCGAGCCTAGAATTCCATGTCGCGAGCCCAATCCGGGGCTCGCTTTCATGGAAAGGGGCACGATGCCTATGTCCAAGAACAAGAAAATCCTCCTGATGCTGGCCAAGGGAGGGGCCACCCAGTCGGACATCGCGGCCGCGCTTCACGTCAGCAAGCGCGACGTCTCCGCCGGCGCCAAGGTGATGCGCGAATGCGGCCTGACGTTCGACGCCGTGAGCTCGATGGACGCCGACGCGGTCGATGACATGTTCTTCGCCAAGGAGGAGCGCCGTCCGAACGACGCCTACCTGAGACCCGACATGGCGGCGCTGGTCGAGCGCAAGAAAATGAGTCGGAAGCTGCCGGTGAAGCTCTTCTGGCTCGAGTACTGCGAGCGCGCCGCGGCGGAGGGGAAGCTCGCCTACGCCTACCAGACGTTCTGCGAGATGTTCGCCGACGCCGCAGGCAAGATGGGCGCGACCAGGCACTTCTCCCACGAGCCGGGGGCCAAGTGCTTCATCGATTGGGCCGGCGACGTCGCCCACCTCACCGACAAGCTGCTGGGAACCAGGACCGCGTTCGAGGAGTTCGGCGGCGTTCCGCGCATGTGGGTGCCCGACAACGCCGCCACGGCGACCGATCGGGCCGCAGCCCCGCGGGTCACGCTCGTGAACAGGGAGTACGAGCGCTTCGCCGAGCACTACGGGGCGGCCGTCCTGCCCGCCCGGGTCCGTCGGCCGCGCGACAAGAGCGTGGCCGAATCGTGCGTCGACCTGGTTGAGCGCTGGATCATCGGGCCGTCCGGCGAGATGACATTCTATACCATCGACGAGTTCAACGAGTTCTGCGCGGAGAAGGTGGCATGGCTCAACTCCCGGCCGTTCTCCGCCAAGGACGGCTCGCGCGACTCGGTGTTCGAGGAGGAGCGCATGCACCTGATGCCCCTTCCCGCCGAGCGCTACGAGATGTGCGAGTGGCGCAGCGCCAAGGTGGCCCCGGACTACCACGTCACCGTCGACTACATGCACTACTCCGTCGACCACTCGCTCATCGGCGAGCAGGTCGACGTGAAGCTGACCTCGTCGTCGGTCGCGGTGATGCACGGCGGGGCGGTGGTCGCCGTGCACCCGAGGCTTCACGGCCGCAAGGGGCAGTACTCGACCAACGTCGAGCACATGCCCGAGAACCATGCCGCACTGGACGACCCGTGGTCGCCGGAGCGGTTCGCGTCGTGGGCGAGGCGCGTCGGCCCCGAGACCGCATCGGCGATCGAGCGCGTCCTCGCCAGCCGCGCGATCGTCGAGCAGTCGTTCGTCTCCTGCCGCAACATCCTCGGGCTGTCGAAGACGTACGCGCCGGCGCTGCTCGAGCGCGCTTGTGCCAAGCTGAACGCGGCCTCGGCGCTTCCCAGCTACACCGGCCTCAAGAACGCGATCCTCGCCATCAAGTCGTCCGACGCCGAGGAGCGAGCCAAGGGGCGCCCCGTCGGGGCCGCAGGCTCCGGCGAGCTGGTGGACCGCGCCAAATCGGCGGGCCGCCTGCGCGGCGCGGACGCCTACAAGAGAGGCGGCGAGTAGGATGCTTACCGAAGAGCACTTCGAGCTGTTCAGACAGTTCAGGATAAAGGCCATGGGGGACAAGCTGCGCGAGATGGTGGAGGACGAGTCGTACGATCGGTTCACCTTCGAGGAGAAGATGGAGATGCTCATCGACGCGGAGGCCGCCGCCAGGCGGGAGCGCAAGGTGGCCAAGCTCGTCAAGGACGCGCGCTTCAAGGATCCCTCGGCATGCGTCGAGGACGTCGTCTATCTGCCCGACCGGACGCTCGCCAAGGACCGTATCAACCGCCTCGCCCGATGCGAGTGGATCGGCGAGAGCGAGGTCGTCGTGGTCATCTCGAAAACCGGCTGCGGCAAGAGCTTCGTCGTTCAGGCTCTCGGCAACGCGGCGTGCCGCAGGCTGATACCCGTGCGCTACACGCGCCTCGCCGACATCTGCGACGATTTGAACCGGGCCCGCGCCGCCAAGGACGGCAGCTACTTCGAGAAGATGGACGCCTACAAGTCCGTCGCGCTCCTGTTGGTCGACGACTTCATGACGACGCCGATATCGACGCAGAACTCGGTCGACCTGTTCGAGATCATGGAGGCGCGCGAGGGCCGCCGCGCGACCGTCATCGCCTCGCAGCTCGAGCCGAACGAGTGGTACCTGCGCATCGAGGGCGAGCTGATGGCGGACTCGATCCTCAACCGCATCGCAACCGGTGCCCGCTACATAGATCTCGAGGGGCCGAACATGCGAGAGTACTTCGCCAAGAAGAGGCGCGCTGATTAGCGGTACCGAGACAGCCTACTCGCGGTACCGCCTTTTGCTGATCGCCGGTACCAAGCCAGGTGATCGATGGTACCGCGAGAGGTTACTACTCACTGCGGCTGCGCGAGATCCACCGTGCAGCTGATCCAGAAGCTCGCTAAGAGCAAGGGGCTTGAGTGGCCGCTACCCGGCGAGATGGACGATGCGGCAATCAGAGCCGTGCTCTACCCGCCGAAGGAGACCCGCGATGACGGGAAGTTCGCCATCGACCACGAGTGGATCGAGCGCGAGATGGGCAAACCCGGGGTCACGATGACGCTTCTTTGGAGCGAATACTGCGTGAAGGCCACCGATCACGGCGCCGATCCCTTCATGTACTCGGCTTTCTGCCAGCGCCATCGCAAATGCGCGCAGCGGAACCGCATCACCTTGCATATCGACCGTCGCCCGGCCGAGGAGATGCAGGTCGATTGGGCTGGCAAGTGCCCGGCGTATTGCGACCCGGACACCGGCGAGATCGGCTAAGCCTCCAAGGAACCCGAACCACGGAAGGAGAAGAAGAATGTGGTTCATCATCGACGACCAGATGGCCGACGACAGGCGCATCCGACGCCTACCGCTCGCCACCGTGGGCCTGTGGGTCAAGCTGTGCGTCATCCACTCCAAAGGCGTCTCGATGCAGGCCAAGGACGGCACCGCGTACCCCGGCCACTTCGACAAGCTCGATCTCAAGGACGCCGGCGGCAACATGAAACAGCTGCAGCAGCTCATCGACTCCGGGCTCATGGAGGAGCACGACGGCGGATGGCGTCCGGTCTACGCCGAAGGCATATGCAGGGAGCCCCGAGTGATGACCGAAGAGCAACGCGAGGCGCGCAGAAAGGCCGGAAGCAAGGGAGGACGCCGCAAGGCGGCCAACCAGAAAGCCAAGCAAACGTCTGGCGACTTGCCGGAAAACAGCCAAGCAAACGGAGAGCAAAACAGTAGCGAGATGGGTAGCAAACCGTCTAGCAAGTTGCTAGAGGACAGCCAAGCAAAAACATGGCATAAAACCGATACCGATACCGATAATCCCTCTCCGACCCCTCCCGCCGGCAAACCGAAGCAACCCGCCACGCCGGAATCCGGCTTCGACCATTTCGCCGAAACCTATCCCGGATCCGTCGGCGCGAAAGGCCGCAAGACCGAAACCGAAGCCAGAGCCCTGTACGCGGCCATCGCCGGAAACCCCGTCGAACTCACCCGCCTCCAAACCGCGCTCCGCCGCTACAAGCACGCCGTCAACGACGGCCAAATCCGCAGCGGCCACATCCCACGGCTCAACACATGGCTCCGCGACCAGTGGAAGACCTGGGCGCCCGAACCAGTCCCGCCAACACCACGCCACAAGCACACCTGGAACTGCGAACACGTCCACCAGCTCATGGATCCACACGAGGACGAATACGACCACACCGGAAGTCTCCGCAACGGCAACCCAAGCGAATGGTGGAAGGCATGCCAAGCGTGCGCAGACGAACTCAACAACCAAGCAACCAGCAAGGAGAAGCAATGAGCAGCTACCAATGCAACCAGCTCCAGCTCATCAACACGAGCCTGATCGACCCCCCCCCCCACAATCCAC
>USMR01000128.1 GCA_900555815.1 uncultured Collinsella sp. | reverse complement strand
TGGCCGAGCGCCGAGCCGCTTGGAAGCCCAAGGCTAATCGTTACACCTCCGGCACGCTCAAGTTCTTTACCGAGCATGCAGTTTCCGCCATTCAGGGTGGCTACATGGAGTAGCGCCCATGCGCATCAAATATCTCCTCTCATAGATGCGCGGTACAAAGAGCCCCGAGCCACGTCACCGGGGCGCGTTGTTCAGCGCCGCCGGGGCGCTCCACTCAAACGACAAGCGACGGCTTACGCAACCGCCCGCGTCCGTGGATAAAACCACGGGCGTGGGCGCTTCACTTTATTCCCAGCCGCTTTATTCCCAGCCCTTCCACACGTCAGGCTCGTAGCCAACGGTTGCCTGGCGGCCGTTGCGAACGATGGGCTCACGAAGAATCTGCTGGTTATCGAGCACCTTTTCGAACTTCTGGTCGGCAGCAAGATACTGTACGAGCGCAACCGTGTCGGCATCTTTCGCCTTTGGATCGATCACAGCGTCGATCCCGCCGACGGCGCGCGCCACGCTTTCGAGCTCGCCTTTGCTCATCCCCTTTTCCTTCAAGTCGATGAACTGGAACTTCACACGACGTTCCTTGAAATAGCGCTGCGCCTTCTTAGTATCGAAGCTTTTCTTCGTGCCGAATATCTGGATGTTCATACGTACCGCCTTCGCTCAATTCTCGTCCGTCCATGATACGACAAGGGAGCCGAGCAAAAACAGAGCAGGCGGAGATGGAGGAGGACGGCGACCGACCGTCGGCAAGAGTCGGCCGGATCGGACTGGCGCCCAGCGCGCGCCGGCGACACGCTCGCAGCTGCACACATAGCCGATGTACAAGCTCGCCGCGGCGTTCCCTCGCCCCGCGGTGTGGCGATAGAGAAGCACGCCACCCGTCAACGATGGCGCCTCGGTGAAGAAAATCAACGTCTGGGTTACATCCCTTGAAAGGGGCGAAGACGGCTGCTAGAATGCCTCCCCGCTATGAAGGATTTGACCAAAGCATACATCGCAATTCGGCGGCCCCTGGTATACGGGGCCTCTCCTGTTGTTCCCCAAGTGCGCTCTGAGCAGCCGCTTTCTTCCTGTCGTATCTGATGCACGCATAGCACGTGCATGTTATTTCGCCCGTGGGCCGGCGCGCCTTCGGCGAAGAATCGAATAGATACGAAGGAAGCTTATGTCTGATAATTGTACGGTCGCGCCCGCCAATGGGCGCATTACCGGTACCCAGATCAGCATCGTCGCGGTCGTCGTCCTGGGTGCCTTCTTGGCGCTACTGAACCAAACGGTGATGTCGCCTGCGCTGCCGGTCATCATGTCCGATTTCGCCATCGATGCCTCGACTGCCCAGTGGATCATGTCCATATACCCGCTGGTGAGCGGCATCATGGTCCCCGTTTCGGCGTTCCTTATCGACAAGTTCAGCACCCGCGCGCTATTCTTCGGGGCGACGCTGGTGTTCGCGCTGGGCACGCTGCTGTGCGCCGCAGCCCCTGATTTCCTGTTCCTCATCATCGGTCGCGTGTTGCAAGCGGCGGGCTCAGGCGTGCTCATGCCGCTTGTCTCGGTGGTTCCCATGCTGGTGTTCCCCGTCGAGAAACGAGGAACGGCTATGGGCATGGCGGGCATCGTCATGTCGGCGGGTCCCGCGGTCGGCCCCGTCGTAGGCGGCGCGGTGATCGACACGTACGGCTGGCGCACCATGATCGGCGCCATCGTCCCCCTCGCAATTCTCGTGCTGGTGCTGGGCGTGTTCATGCTGAAAAACGTGGGCGAGCTGAAGAACCCCAAACTCGACCTGCCCTCGGTCGTCCTCTCCACCATCGCCTTCGGCGGACTTCTCTACGGGTTCTCGAGCGCCTCGTCGATGGGTTGGGGCAACCCCGTGGTGCTCGGCTCGATCGTCGCGGGTGTCGTGTGCTTGGTGCTGTTCGTCGTACGCCAGGGCAAAATCGAGGACCCGCTGCTTCAACTGGGCACGCTCAAGACGCGCGAGTTCCGCGTGGCCGCCATCATCGTCACGCTCATCAACGCCGCATGCCTGGTCACCAACACGCTGTTGCCGTTGCTGCTGCAAACCTCGCTTGGCGCTTCGGCCTTCGAAACCGGCATGGCCATGCTTCCCGCCGCGGCGGTGGGCATCATCATCAGCCCTATCTCCGGCGTGGTGTTCGACAAGTTCGGTCCGCGTGCCATCTCGATCGTCGGCCTGGCCCTCATGACCGGCGCCCTGTTCCTGCTCTCGCTTTCGACGGTAAACACGCCCATCTTGGTGGTTGCGCTGTTCTGCATGCTGCAGTCCGCCGGCCAGTCGCTCGCGAACATGCCGGTGAACACATGGGGTGTCAATGCCTTGAAAAATGACATGATCGCCCACGGCAACGCCATCGCGAACACCGGCCGCCAGGTCGCCGGCGGTTTGTGCACGGCGCTCATCATCACGGTCATGACAAGCGTCACCGCGTCGGCCGGCGTCGATGCGAGCATCCAAGTAGCCACCGCCGTGGGCGCGGGCGTCGCTTACAAGGTGTGCGCGGCAATCGGCCTCGTTTCCCTTATCTGCGCCATATTCAGCGTGCGCACCAAGAAAACCGCACCGAAAACGAAGGAGGCATAAGCGATGTCCGAGATTCTGTCCGAGCGCATCCCGCTCGAGCTCGAGGGGACGCCCGTTTCGAGCATCATGATTGAAGAGCCGTTCACCTGCACGCAGGATTGCACGATTTCCGACGTGGTGCGCATGCTCGCCGAAAACGAGGTGAGCAGCATGCCCGTAATCGCTGAGCGCAACCAGGGGGTCGGATTCATATCTGACGGCGATATTATGGGTGCTATTGCGCAGCATCGTGCTCATACTATCTTCACTGGTGGAGAGGCATCGATGCTGTATTTTGATGATCAGAGCCTTGAGCAGCGCATCGAAGACCTGAAGGATCGCTGCGTCATGGATTTCGCGACGCGCCAGGTAGTGTGTGCCCGTCCCGAGCAGAGCATCGCCCGCGTCGCCGCGCTGCTGGCGAAGAAGAAGTTCAAGAAGCTTCCTGTGGTTGATGACGAGGGCAAACTCGTGGGGGTCATCCGCCGCTCCGCCATCACCAAATACATCTTCGGCATCCTTTTCCAATAGGGGCAGGTCGCACTTGAGGCGAACATCTCGAGGCATCGAGCCAGCAACTGGACTAGACAACCTTGACACGCACGCGCTTTCCCTCGATGCTTCGGTAAGGGGAGCTGCGAAAATCGCAGCACGGGTGATCGGTGCCGCGCCCCCGAAGGCAAAAGCGAACACGGGAGCGATACGATGGGAAAAGTCCTGGACGAAGATTTGGTTTATGAGATTCTCTCCGTCGTGGCAGAGATTCCGGCGGGATGCGTCGCCTCGTACGGTCAGATAGCGCGCCTCATCGGCAGGGAGAAAAACTCTCGCCTGGTCGGAGCGGTGCTGAGCGAGGCGGATCGCTACGGAGATTATCCCTGCCACCGCGTCGTCAACCACGCGGGACGCCTCGCGCCAAACTTCCCCGACCAGCGAGCACTACTGACGGAGGAAGGAGTCGCCTTCCGAGACAACGGCTGCGTCGACATGAAAAAGCACCAGTGGAACGAGTAGCCAGGCAGCGTAGCGTCGAAAGGAGCGACGCCACGGGGAACGACCTGCGCCCCGCCGCCGGACAACCTATGGCAAAGTGACACGTCCCACAAAGAGCGGCGCACCAGTACGAGACTCGACCGCGACGTAAAAAGACACTATGATACTCGTAAGCATCTATCTGATTGCCCGCCTCGAGGTACCCAAAGAACGAGAGATGCCGAAACCCCTAGACAAAGAAAAAGGTCGGGAGCTTTTATGCTTCCGACCTGAAGTTTCATGGTCGCGGGGGCGGATTTGAACCACCGACCTTCGGGTTATGAGGTCGCTACGACGTTGTTTCATTCAGACATTTCGACCCAAATTGAAGTCAATATAACTCCAGGTCATTTGATGTTTTCATAGATTTACGAAAGAAAAGTACGCGGAATAATTCGACCCAAATTCGACCCACAACGAGCTTGAAAGCGGTCAGGCGGAGCATTACCCTTGGGGTGTGACCCCACGCAGGGCCCACCACCAAGGGTAATGCCCACTCGCCCCAGCCCTTTGCGCCATTCCGCGCAACCGAGCGCGATTCTCAGGCACTTCAGGCAAGGAACACGATGAACGACCGACCTCTCGTCATAGGCAAAGGAACGAAGCAACGCCGCGACAAATACACGTGGCGCTACCGTCACAGCCTCGGCAAGGATCCGGTCACGGGCAAATACCGCTATTCGCCGTGGCAGACCATACATACCACCAAAAGCCGAG
>USMR01000127.1 GCA_900555815.1 uncultured Collinsella sp. | reverse complement strand
AGGTTACTTGTCGGTGCCCAACTTGTGCGGCTTGAGAGCGAGCGCATTGACGAGCGCGTCGGTGGCAGACTTGACGGCTGCCGGCTGCGGATCGTTGACGTGATCCTCGGGGTGTACGGGCAGGTCCTTCTTGACGGCATCGTGGATCAAGTTGAGGTACTCAGTCACGCCAGTGGTCGATAGATGCGTGCCATCGCCATCGAACAGGTCGTTGCGGTTGGCACTGTATCCGTACCAGTCGATAACGCGTACGTTCTTGTAGCGCGTAGCGGCGTTGGCGATGGCCTGGTTGGTAGAGCCAACCCACGGCTGCGGGCTGCGCGTGTTCACAAACACCACAATACGCTTATCTCCTGCATCGGCCATGATGGCGTCGATTTGGTCGTCGGTTACCAAGCCGTTGGTGCCCAGGGCAAAGACCACGATCTTGCCGGCAAGGTTCTGCTGGATATAGCCCTCAAATGTCGCGCGGCCCGCATCAAACTGGCGGCCCTTTTCGGCATCGATATGGCTGTGCGGGAACACGCCGTCAAAGGAATCAACGGCGCGCAGCGACACGGAGTCACCGATCATCAACAGGTCGTAGGAGCCGTCGGGGAAGCCGTCGTTGTCCTTGTCGGTGTCGTCGGCCGCCTGCTGGTCGGTGGGTGCGGCGTTCTTGGCTTCCTTGTTCAGAACTTCGGCGCCCTCGCCGCTCAGCGCAGACGTCTCGGGCACAAAGATCAGGCCGCCCAGTGCAACGACCAACACGACAGCGCAGGCTGCACAGGCAGGGACGTGCGCGCGCACCCAGTTGGCGGGCGTGGCGGTGCCGTCGCGGAATTCGGCGACGGTGCGCCCAAAGGCGCCCTTCCTAAACGGCGTCTCGATAAAGCGATATGAGCATTCGGCCACGGCGACCACCAACAGCACCTGCAAAATGTACTGCCACCACGGTGTATCGTTGATGTTGGCGACCGGGTTCATAAGCAACAGCAGCGGATAGTGCCACAGGTAGATGCTGTACGAGCGCTTGCCAACCCACACGAGCGGCTCGGCGGACAGCGCGCGGGCAACCATTCCCTGGGGCTGCACGCAGGCCGCGATGACCATGAGCGTGAGGATCGAGCACAGCAGCGTGCCTCCGCGATACTGGAAGGCGGTGTAGCCGTTGGTGAGCGCGACCATGGCGGCAAGGCCAACCAGACCCACGACGCCCAATACATCGATGGATGCGGGCGAGGACCAAAAGCGCACGAGGGCGCTCGGCTGTGCCGGGGCGGTCTCGGCTGATTCGTCGGCCTTCTCGCCAGGCTTGCCCTCGGCGTTCTTGCCGTGCTTGACGGCGCCAGCCAGGCGATTGAGCCCCAAACGATGAGCGAGACGCACCGGCGCCAGGTCGCGATCGGGGATAAAGGCCATCCAGGCACCCAGCAGCAGCGAGAACACGCGGGTGTCGGTGCCGTAGTACACGCGGCTGGGGTCGGCGACAGGGTTGTAAAGCACCATCATGGCTAGGGCAGATACCACGGCAAGGCCCAGAACCACGCGGCGCGTGTTGGGTTTGCTCACATGCATGGATACCATGGCAAACAGCAGTGGCGGCCAAATCAGGAAGAACAGTTCCTCGATGGCAAGCGACCAAAAGTGCGTGAGCGGCGAGGGGTCGCCCAGAGCATTGAAGTACGAGACGTTTTGGGCAATCTGCCACCAGTTGTTGAAGAACAGCAGCGACGGCAGGATGTCGGGGCGCATCTTGGTGAGCATCACGTGGTTAAAGAGAGTGCACAGCGCGCAGGTTACCACCACGACGGTCACCACGGCGGGGACCAGGCGACGGATGCGGCGAATCCAGAAGCTCTTAAGGTCGATGCGTCCGGTCTTAGCGACTTCGTTGAGCAGCAAGCGCGTGATCAGATAGCCCGAAAGCACAAAGAAGATCGTGACGCCAAGCAGGCCGCCCTGCGCCCACGTGAGGTTAAGGTGATAGAGCACCACCGCGACGACGGCGAGCGTACGCAGGCCGTCAAGGGCAGGGATGTAGCGGGATTTGGGGCGAGCAGGCGTCTGCTCCGCGGCGGGAGTGTTGGCGCGGCCCGCGTTGTTGGCAGAAGCACGATGGGAGCTCACGGTGCGTCGCGGTTCGTTGGCACGGCGTTCGCCCTTCACGCGTTCGTGCGGCGCCGGCTCGTTGCCCGTGCGGCGTCGACCGCGCGAGCCCGATTGCGAGAGTTGTTCCATAAAACATCATCCAATGACGAGAATAATCAGCACGCCTTCATTGTAGCTGCCTGCTCCTGTGAATGCTTGCTGCTGGCGCAAGCTCAAGCGCGCGTCATCATCAAAGTGAACTAAAGTTATAGGGGGTGCGAGAGTGCACGATCGACGGCTGGCGGTGGGCATAAGGCCCGCAGATGAGGAGGTTTCCATGGCAGATCGCGGCATCGTTGCGGTGTTCGGCAGCATGAACATGGACCTTTCGGTGGCGTGCGAGCGCATACCGCGTGCGGGCGAGACCGTCGGCGGCAGCGGGTTTATCACCAACGCCGGCGGCAAGGGCGCCAATCAGGCCGTAGCTGCCGCGCGTATGGGCGCTTGCACGCACATGATCGGCGCGGTCGGTCGCGACGCGTTCGGCGCGTCGCTCGTGGCGGGGCTCCAAGACGCCGGCGTGGACTGTGACTTTGTAGTGCATCGCGATGATGTGGAGACGGGAACGGCGACCATCATTCGCTGCGAGGGAGACAACCGCATCGTGCTGTCGCCGGGCGCCAACCATGCGCTTGCGGGCGAGGACGTTGCCTGCGCGCTGAGGCGTCTGGTGGCCCATGAGCTCGACGGCGGCGCCAGCGAGATTGCCCCGGCTGCCGGTAGCGTCTTTATCGCCCAGGGCGAATGCGACCTTGCGGCGACGGCCGAGGCGCTTGTTTGCGCTCACGAGCTGGGGTTCTATACGGTCTTTAATCCAGCGCCCGCCTGCGAGCTGCCTGCGGAGGTCTGGCCTGCGGTCGACCTGGTCTGTCCCAACGAGACCGAGTGCCAGGTGCTGACGGGCATTCTGCCCACGGATGACGCGAGTTGCGTCACCGCGCTCAATGCGCTGCTCGACAAGGGTGCCGGGGCTGCGGTCATCACGTTGGGCGGTGCCGGCTCGGTTTCGCTCGGCGATGGCGGTGAGCTGCTGCGCATGCCGGCACTTTCGAGTACGGTAGTCGATACCACGGCCGCCGGCGATACGTTTATCGGCGCGTTGGCGGCGGCTCGCCTAGAGGGCTTGCCGCTCTTTGAGTGCATGGCCGCGGGTGCTCGCGCCTCGGCAGTGACGGTGTCGCGCCTGGGCGCTCAGCAATCGATTCCCATGCGCACCGAAGTTGAACATTGGTTTGGTTAAACGATAAAGACGGAGAAGCGGAGTAGAACAATGGCAATCAAGAAGCTGATCCTTGATCTGGATATGGGTGTGGACGATGCGATGGCGCTGGCCTATGCCATCGCGAGCCCCGAGGTGGAGCTCGTGGGCATCACCACGTGCTTTGGTAACGTGCGCGTCGAGCAATCGGCGCACAATTGCCTGGCGGTGCTCGATCTGCTGGGTCGTCCCGAGGTGCCGGTGTACCTGGGCGCCGACCGTCCTCTGCAGGCGACTGAGCCCTATACGCCGCCGGCGTCCACCGCGCTCATTCACGGCAAGAACGGCATCGGCGGCGCGAGCGTGCCCGCGTCGCCCTACGAGCCGGTGGGGGCGACCTCGGCCGACGGCAACGCTGCGGTCGATTATCTGATCGATGCCGCGTGCACCTATGGTCCCGATCTGGTCTACGTAGCGACTGGCCCGCTCTCCAACCTGGCGCTCGCCCTGGAGCGCGATGCGGTGGCGATGATGTCCATTGGCCGCGTGGTCGTGATGGGCGGCGCTCTTACCGTGCCCGGCAACGTGAGCGCGGGCGCCGAGGCCAATATGGCGAGCGACCCCGAGGCAGCCGACGCGGTGCTGCGCTCGGGCCGTAAGCTCACCATGGTGGGGCTGGACGTGACGCATCGCGTGGTGCTCACACGCCGCGACATTGCCGGCTGGACGGGCTCGGGCACCATGGCAGGCTGCGCATTTGCGAGCATGGTCGAGCACTACATTGGCTCGTACGAGATGAACGCACCCTACCTGGGTGGTTGTGCGCTGCACGATCCGCTTGCCGTCGCCGTGGCGATCGACCCCACGCTTGTAGGTGCGCTCGGCTGCAACCTGCGTGTTGATCTGCTGGGCGAGTACCGCGGTCGCACCATCTGCGATGAGCGCCGCCTGTCCGATCCGGACAAGAGCGCGCTTGTGGCACTGACCGTGGATGCTCCGCGCTTCCTGTCCGAGTT
>USMR01000126.1 GCA_900555815.1 uncultured Collinsella sp. | reverse complement strand
GGGGGGACGTGCTGGCACAGTCGCACGTCTCGAGCGGTCCGGCCATGGCAGACGTGCTCGATAAGCTCATGTCACTCGAAATCGTCCAAAAGCGTGCACCCATCAACGACCCTACGAACAAGCGCAAGTCTGGCTACTTTGTAGTGGATCCGCTTTCGCTCTTTTACTATCGCTATGTTTTCCGCAATGCCTCGGCGCGTCAGCTGCTCGACCCGGAAGTCTTCTATGATCGTCACGTCTCCCAAGACTTCGAGGAAAACTACGTTCCTCATATGTTCGAGGAGATCTGCCGTCAATACCTCGTGCGGCAGAACAGGACCGGCAAGATCGAACCGGCTTTCGACGCCATAGGCAAGTACTGGTACGACGATCCCGCAAACAAAACGAGCGGCGAATTCGATGTGGTAACGCAAGACCCCGAGGGTTACGCATTCTACGAAGCAAAGTTCCTCAAATCCCCCATCACGCAAAGAATGGTCGACGAGGAAATCGCCCAAGTCGAGGCAACGGGGCTCAAGTGCCATCGCTATGGATTCTTCTCCCGTTCGGGCTTCGAAGCTGGCAAAAGCGATCGAACCTTCTTCATCGACCTGCCGCAGATGTTTGGATAGGACAGGACAGGTCCCTCCAGCATTCCAAGCATTCATTATCTAATCGAACGATTGTTCGATGGATTTCGTGTTGGTTGGAATCGCCCACGGGCTGGGCTATGCTACCTTGACTATCTACATGACTTAAACGCAGCAAAGGAGCATCGAGAGAGCGAGCATGGCAAAAAACACCGCAAACTATGGTAACGACAGCATTCGTCAGCTCAAGGACGAGGAGCGCGTACGCCTGCGCCCCGCCGTTATCTTTGGCTCGGACGGGCTCGACGGCTGCGCGCATGCCGCCTTTGAGATCCTGTCCAACGCCGTTGACGAGGCGCGCCAGGGCTACGGCAAGCTCATCACCCTTACCGCCTTTCGCGATGGCTCCATTCAGGTAGAGGACAACGGCCGCGGCTGCCCGCTCGACTGGAACCCTTCCGAGAAGCGCTTTAACTGGGAGCTCGTCTTTTGCGAGCTCTACGCCGGCGGCAAATACAACAATAATCAGGGCGGCGACTACGACTTCTCGCTCGGTACCAACGGCTTGGGCTCGTGCGCGACCCAGTACGCATCCGAGTACATGGATGTCACGGTTTGGCGCGACGGCAACAAGTACTCCCTGCACTTTAAGAAGGGCAAGGTCGTCGGCGCCAAAAAGAAGGCACTCGAGATTGAGCCCAGCGACGAGAACCGCACCGGCACCACCATCAAGTGGCGCCCCGATCTTGAGGTCTTTACCTCGATTAGCATTCCCCACGATTGGTATCGCGAAACCATGCGCCGTCAGGCCGTGGTCAACGCTAACGTGACCTTCCGCCTGCGTATCGAGGGCGACGATGGCGAGTTTTCCGAAGAGGATTTTTGCTATCCCAAAGGCATCGAGGACTACGTGCTCGAGAAGGTCGGTACCGACTACCTCACCGAGCCTTTCTTTATCGAGGCCGACCGTCGCGGTCGCGATCGCGAGGACCTGCCCGATTACAACGTAAAAATCACCGCGTGCATGTGCTTCTCGCGCACCTTCATGATGCAGGAGTACTACCACAACTCATCGTGGCTCGAGAACGGCGGCTCGCCGGAGAAAGCGGCTCGTAGTGCTCTGACCAGCGCCATCGATGCCTACATTAAGCAACAGGGCAAGTACAACAAAAACGAGAGCAGCATTAAGTGGCAGGACGTCCAGGACTGTCTGGTGCTGGTGACCAACTGCTTCTCCACCCAGACGTCCTACGAGAACCAGACCAAGAAGGCCATCAATAACCGCTTTATCCAGCAGGCTATGACGGCTTTCTTTAAGGAGCGTCTCTCGACCTACTTGATCGAGAACAAGGACGCCGCCAACAAGATCATGGAACAGGTGCTCATCAACAAGCGCTCGCGCGAGAATGCCGAGAAGACGCGCCAGAGCATCAAGACCAACTTGCAGCAGAAGACCGACATGGCCAACCGCGTGCAGAAGTTCATCGACTGCCGCTCCAAGGACAAGAGCCGTCGCGAGATCTACATCGTAGAGGGCGACTCGGCAGCGGGCGCCATTCGCACCTCGCGCGATGCCGAGATCCAACGCGTTATGCCCGTCCGCGGCAAGATCCTCAACTGCCTAAAGGAGGACTAACCGCGCATCATTAAGTCCGACATCATCATGGACCTCATGCGCGTGCTGGGCTGCGGCGTGGAGATCAAAGACAAGCGCATCAAGAACCTTGGCGCCTTCGATCTGGACAACCTCAACTGGAACAAGGTCATCATCTGTACGGACGCCGACGTCGACGGTTACCACATCCGCACGCTCGTGCTCACCATGCTCTACCGCCTGGTGCCCACACTTATCGACGAGGGTTACGTGTATATCGCCGAGTCGCCGCTCTACGAGATCAACTGCAAAGAGAAGACCTACTTTGCCTACACCGAGCTCGAGAAGAACGGCATCCTCAAAGAGATCGGCGACCAGAAGTGCTCGATCAACCGCTCCAAGGGTCTTGGTGAGAACGACCCAGACATGATGTGGCTCACCACTATGAACCCCGAGACGCGTCGTCTGATCAAGGTGGAGCCCGAGGACGTCACCAAGATGGAAACCATGTTCAACCTTTTGCTGGGCAACGACGAGGCAGGCCGCAAGCGCCATATCTCCGAGCACGGCAAGGAATACCTGGACCAGCTGGACCTGCAATAGCAGCAAATCGATAACGACGGCCCATAAGAAGTTCAAGAGGAAATCGTGGCAAAGAAGAAGACGAAGAACCAGCCAAAGAAAAAGCAGGTCAACGCCGAGAACGTCATCGGCCTGCACTCCGAGGTCACCGACCAGCCGATCACGCAGACGCTCGAGGTCAACTACATGCCCTACGCCATGAGCGTCAATGTCTCGCGTGCGTTCCCCGAGATCGACGGCTTTAAGCCCTCGCACCGCAAGCTGCTCTACACCATGTACAAGATGGGCCTACTCAAGGGCGAGCGCCAGAAGAGCGCCAACATTGTGGGCCAGACCATGAAGCTCAACCCGCACGGCGATGCCGCAATCTACGAGACGATGGTGCGCCTAGCCACCGGCAACGAGGCACTGCTCGCCCCCTTCGTGGAGTCGAAGGGCAACTTTGGCAAGTACTATTCGGGCGACCTGAGCTACGCCGCCTCGCGTTACACCGAAGCTAAGCTCTCCCCCATCAGTGCCGAGATCTTCAAGGACATCGACAAAGACCCGGTCGACTTCGTCGACAGCTACGACGGCGCCATGAAGGAGCCGCGCCTGCTGCCCACCACGTTCCCCAACATCCTTGTCTCGGCCAATAAGGGCATCGGCGTCGCCATGGCGTCTGACATCTGCGGTTTCAACCTCAACGAGGTCTGCACTGCCACGATGCACTACCTGCAGGATCCCGACTGCGACCTGCTCGAGTACATGCCCATGCCAGATTTCTCGACCGGCGGCGAGATTATCTACCGCCGCGAGGAGATGGAGAAGATCGTCGAGACCGGCCTGGGCAGCTTCCAGATCCGCTCCCGCTGGCGCTGGATTCCCGAAGAACGCATCATCGAGGTCTACGAGATCCCCTACACCACCAAGACCGATGTCATCATCGAGCGCATCGTCAAGCTCTCCAAAGAGGGCAAGGTCAAGGAGATCGCTGACATCCGCGACGAAACCGACCTCTCGGGCTTGCGCATCGCCATCGACCTTAAGCGCGGCGTCGACCCCGATAAGCTCATGGCCAAGCTCTATCGCTCGACCACGCTGCAGGATTCGTTCTCGTGCAACTTCAACGTGCTCGTCGACGGCTATCCCCGTGTTATGGGCGTGCGCCAGATTCTGCACGAGTGGGTCAAGTGGCGTATTGAGTCCACGCGTCGCCGCATTAACTTTGACCTGGGCAAAAAGTCCGAGCGCCTGCACCTGCTGCACGGCCTCGAAGCGATTCTGCTCGACATCGACAAGGCCATCGCCATCATCCGCGGCACCAAACTTGAGGCCGAGGTCGTGCCCAACCTTATGAAGGGTTTCGACATCGACGAGAAGCAGGCCGAGTTTGTTGCCGAGCTCAAGCTCCGCAACATCAACGAGGAGTACATCCTCAACCGCACCAAGGACATTGCCAAGCTTGAGGGCGAGATTGCCGAGCTTGAGGAGATCCTCTCCAGCGAGGAGAACATCAAGAAGGTCATCAGCGACGAGCTGGCCGCGGTCAACAAGAAGTACGTGATGCCGCGCCGCACGGGCAGGATCGAGCCCCATGAGGTTATCGAGGTAAGCTTGGAGC
>USMR01000125.1 GCA_900555815.1 uncultured Collinsella sp. | reverse complement strand
CGTCGTCCTCGTTGGCCCCTCTGGCTGCGGTAAGTCCACGACGATGCGCATGGTCGCCGGCCTGGAGGACATTACCTCGGGCGATGTGCTCATCGATGGCAAGCGTGTCAACGACGTGGCGCCCAAGGACCGCGACATCGCCATGGTGTTCCAGAGCTACGCTCTGTACCCCAATATGACGGTGTACGAGAACATGGCATTTACGCTCGAGCTCAAGAAGGTTCCCAAGGACGAGATCGACCGCAAGGTTCGCTCTGCTGCCGAGATTCTGGGCATTACCGAGTACCTCGACCGTAAGCCCAAGGCGCTCTCCGGCGGCCAGCGCCAGCGTGTCGCTATCGGCCGCGCCATCGTGCGTGACCCCAAGGTTTTCCTGATGGACGAGCCGCTGTCCAACCTGGACGCCAAGCTTCGTAACCAGATGCGTGCCGAGCTCATTAAGCTGCGCCACGAGATCAAGGGCACGTTCATTTATGTTACTCACGACCAGACCGAGGCCATGACCCTTGGCGACCGTATCGTGGTCATGAAGGACGGCGTCGTCCAGCAGATCGCCACGCCGCAGGAGGTCTTCAACCATCCCGCGAACATCTTCGTCGCCGGTTTCATCGGCGTGCCGCAGATGAACTTCTTCGATGCCCAGCTGGTGCGCTCGGGCAACGGCTTTACCGTCAAGACCGAGGATATGAACGTGGCGCTCGCCCCCGAGACTTGCGCTCAGCTTGCCCTCAACTGGAACGGCGGCGACGTGAAGGAGATTACGGCCGGCGTGCGTCCCGAGCAGATCCTGCTTGCCGACAAGGGCGAGGAGGGCGCGCTCCAGGGTACCGTCGAGGTGACCGAGCTCATGGGCTCGACCGAGCATGTCCACGTGACCGCTCCCGACGGCCAGTTTGTCCTGATTATCCCCGTCGTCGACCTCGAGGCCAAGGGCGCGCTCAAGGCTGGCGACACCATCTGGTTCAAGTTCGAGAAGAACGCGACCCACCTCTTCGATAAGGTCTCTGGCAAGAACCTTATCTAGGCCCGGTGCATCCAGGCCCTCCCTTTGGGCGACTGCGGTATTGCCATCCTTTTGCCGCGGTCACATATAAGGCTCCCCTCCCGTCCACTGGGCGAGAGGGGAGCCTTTCTTTGTGTTGGGATTGTCTGACCGGTCGTTTGTCTCGATCTGTAACGGGTAGGGCCGATTTCGGACGTTAGATGTTACAGATCGAGACGGTTCCGCTGAGCTAACCATTTCATCTAAATCTGTAACACCAAAGGTGAATTTCAGCTGCTAGATGTTACAGACTGAGATAAACCCAAGGGAAGGGGCCGGTATGTCTCAATCTGTAACAGCTGGGACCGTTTTTACCGAGTAGCTGTTACAGATCGAGATTGTTTGGTCGAGTCGGGTCACAGGGTAACGTGCGGGCACAAAAAACGGAGCCGTGTTGCCACGACTCCGTTTCTCAAGAGGATGGGTAAGGGAAGCGAATTAGTTCAGGTGCCAGATCTCGTCGTTGTACTGGGAGATGGTGCGGTCGGACGAGAAGGTGCCGGCGTTGGCGATATTGATCAGCGTCTTGCGCATCCAGGCGTCCTGGTCCTCGTAGTCGGCCAGCACGCGCTCCTTGGTCTGGATGTACTCCTCAATGTCGAGCAGGGCCATAAACCAGTCCTTGCCCTTAATGTCATCGTGCAGGCGCTGCAGGCGCTCGGCGTTGCCGGTCGCCATAAAGGCCGGGTTGGTGATGAAGTCCACCAGCAGTTTAATACCGGGCTTGCGGTAGAGCACACCGGCGTCATAGGTGCCGTCGGCATAGAGCTGCTCGACCTGTTTGGACGAGGCACCAAAGGTGTAGATGTTCTCGTCGCCCACGAGCTCGGCAATCTCCACGTTGGCGCCGTCAAGCGTGCACAGGGTTAGGGCGCCGTTGAGCATGAACTTCATGTTGGAGGTGCCGCTCGCCTCCTTGGAGGCCAGGCTGATCTGCTCGGAGATGTCAGCGGCGGGGATCACGCGCTCGGCGGCGGTGACGTTGTAGTTCTCGATCATGACAACCTGCAGGTAGGGAGCCACGTCGGGGTCGTTTGCAATCCACTGCGACAGCGTCAGAATCAGATGGATGATGTCCTGCGCGATAGTGTAGGCAGGCGCCGCTTTGCCGCCAAAGATGATGGTGACGGGGTGCTTAGGTCTGTTGCCTTTCTTGATATCGAGGTACTTCCAGATGATGTAGAGCGCGAGCATCTGCTGGCGCTTGTACTCGTGGATACGCTTGACCTGAACATCGATGATCGCGTTGGAGGGGATCGTCACGCCCTGTTCGAGCGCCATAAACTCGCGCATGATGGTTTTGGCTTCGGCCTTGGTGGCGGCCAAGCGCTCAAGAATGCTCTTATCGTCGGCGAAGTCGGCGAGCTTGCTCAGGTCGCCGGTGCTGCGCCAATCGGTACCGATCACATCGTCGAGCAGGCTGGCAAGCGCGGGGTTGGCTCCCTGGATCCAGCGGCGGAAGGTGATGCCGTTGGTCTTATTGGAGAACTTCTCGGGGTAGATCTCGTAGAACGGATGAAGCTCGGTGTCCTCCAGGATTTTGGTGTGGAGTGCGGCGACGCCGTTGATGGAGAAGCCAAAGTGGATGTCCATGTGGGCCATGTGGACGGTGTCGTATTCGTCGATGATGGCAACGCGCGGGTCGTCGTGCTCGGCCTTTGCGATCTCATCGAGCTTGACGATAATGTCGGCGATGGCAGGGGAGACCTTCTTCAGGCTGGTGAGCGGCCACTTCTCGAGCGCCTCGGCAAGAATCGTGTGATTAGTGTAGGCGACCATGGAGCGTACGATGGTCACGGCCTCGTCAAACTCGATGCCGTGCTCGGTGGTGAGCAAGCGAATGAGCTCGGGGATGACCATGGTGGGGTGCGTGTCGTTAATCTGGACCACGGCGTAATCGGCCAGATCGTGCAGGTTGCTGCCGCGCTCGATGGCCTCGTCGATCAGGAGCTGGGCGGCGTTGCTCACCATGAAGTATTCCTGGTAGATGCGAAGCAGACGGCCCTGCTCGTCGGAATCGTCGGGGTAGAGGAACAAGGTGAGGTTCTTGGCGATCTCGGTCTTGTCGAAGTCGATGGAGCTGCCGGGGACCAGGCCGTCGTCGACGCTCGCCAGGTCGAACAGGCGCAGGCGGTTCTTGGTGGGCTGGCCGTAACCGGGCACATCGATGTTGACGAGCTTGGAAGTAACGGCAAAATCGCCGAACTCGACGGTGTAGGAGCGGTCATCGTCGACTAGGATGTCCTGCTCACCGAGCCACTCGTCGGGGACGGCCTTCTGCTGGTTGTCGACAAAGCGCTGACGGAACAGACCGTAGTGATAGTTGAGGCCCACGCCATCGCCGGTCAAGCCCAGCGTGGCGATGGAATCCAGGAAGCACGCGGCCAGGCGGCCCAGGCCGCCGTTGCCGAGCGACGGCTCGACCTAGAACTCCTCGATCTTGTTGAGGTCGTGGCCTGCGGCGGTGAGCTGGTCCTTAACCTCGTCGTAGATGCCAAGGTCGATCATGTTGTTGATGAGCAGCTTGCCGATCAAAAATTCGGCGGAAATGTAATAGAGCTTTTTCTTGCCGTTGTTGAGCGGGCAGGCGGCGGAGCGCTCCTGCACGAGTTTGACCAGCAGCTTGTAAATGCGACGGTCGTCGAGCTGCTCGAGCGAGGTGCCAAAAGACTGCTCGGCGAGTTCCATGAGGTTAATTTGGGGCATGTTTTCTCCTGTGATGGGTTGTTTCATGTCTGCAATTCATAAGAAGCCCGCGCGAGGGGATTGGGGTGGCCTCGCGCGGGAAAAGCAAGCGCGTCCGCACGGTGGGGAGGGGTTGGGCGCGGTAGCTCCTATTGAGGAAGCTCGATTTCGGCTTCCGACGGAATGCGGAAGTAGGTCTCGGTCCAGTCGGTGAGTTTGTGCTCGAGCTCGCGGGTGATGGCGCCGTCGAGCATGCGCCAGGTCCAGTTGCCGCCCAGCGTGGCAGGGGTGTTGATGCGCGCCTCGTTGCCCAAGTTGAGCAGGTCCTGCATGGTGTAGATCCACGTGTCGCTCACGATAGCGGCGAACGAGCGGTTGAGTGCATCTGCCATGGGTTCGCCGGCCTGCTGATGGGTGTACAGGGCTGCCTGCTCGCGCTGACGGGGGGTGGCCGTTCCCTCAAACCAACCGCGCGCCGTCTCGTTGTCGTGGGTGCCCACATAGGCGACGGTGTTGGCGATGTAGTTATGCGGCAGGTAGTACGAGTTGGTGCCCTCAAAGGCAAACTGCAGGATCTTCATGCCGGGGAAGCCCGAGTTGTCGCGCATGTCGATGACGCCGGGGGTGAGGAAGCC
>USMR01000124.1 GCA_900555815.1 uncultured Collinsella sp. | reverse complement strand
CAGAGCGACAACTTGTCATTCAAAGAGGACGGCATGACCAGAAGGTCTATGCCGTCCTCTTTTCATGCCAATTTGTTCGCTCTGGCGCCCGCTCGCTGGCATTGCCAAAACATCGACGTTGCCGTGGTCCTAAGTAGTCATTGGGGACGTTTTTGTTTGACTAGTCGTTTAAGAACGTCCCCGATGACTATTTGAATTGCTAATTTGTGCGGGTTGTGGTTTTGTGACCTGCTGAAATTTAGGATACTGTACATCTGTACGTTAACTCATCTTCGTAGTATATTGCTACCCGCAAAACTCAACACCATTGTGCTTTGAGACGTTAAAGCGCCTACTACAATGGTTGTCGATAGTACGATTCGATTTAACGACAGGATGGATGGTCCAAGCGTGAGTCTCGGCAGCAAACTATCCAATGCAAAGGTGTCCTTTGCGATATTTAAGCGCGACATTAAGCGACTGCTTGTGAACCCCGTCGCCTTGGTGGTTACCCTAGGCGTGTGCGTTATTCCCTCGCTGTATGCCTGGTATAACATCGTGGCAAACTGGGATCCGTATGGAAACACCCAAGGCATCAAGATTGCTATCGCCAACAACGATCGAGGCACCCAAAACGACTTGGTGGGTGAGCTCAACGCTGGCGACAAAGTGGTCGACCAGCTCAAGGAGAATCATCAGTTGGGCTGGACGTTCGTCGACTCGACGGCCGATGCCAAGGAGGGCGTCGAGAGCGGCGAGTACTATGCCGCTATCGTGATTCCCAAGAACTTCTCGGATAACCTGGTTTCGATGCTCGACGGCAACTACCATCAGCCCAAGCTCACGTACTACGTCAATGAGAAGAAGAGCGCCATTGCGCCCAAGGTTACCGATACCGGTGCAAGCACCATCGAGGAGCAGATCAACTCGGAATTTGTCTCTACGGTAGGCAAGACTGTTGCCGGTATCGCCAAGGATGCCGGTGTCGATTTAAAGGACAAGGCAACCCAGACTCAGGACTCGCTGGCAAGTTCGGTGTCCGAGGCGTCCGACACCTTGGGCGAGGTGCGCGATTCGATTGGCGATATGAATGCCGCCATCGATAAGACGAGTGGCGCTATCGCCTCGGCTGATGCGGCACTTGCCGGCTTGCAAGGCCAGGCACCGTCGCTGACGCAGGCGATCTCCCAGGGCAACGACCTGCTGAGCGAAGCTCGCACCACGGCGGGCAACTCCATCACCTCGCTCTCCAAGGCGCTCTCGGAAGGCAGCCTTGCGCTCACCAAGACGTCGGCCTCTGCGAACGCTGCCATCGGCAAGCTGACGGGCGCGGTTACATCTACGACCACCCGTATCGACAACTCGCTCGAGTCTCTTCAAGCGACGATCGACCACAATAAGGCCGTTATCGGGCACTTGGAGATTCTCGCCAATGACACGTCGACAGGTTCCGAGGAAATTGACGCGCGCATTGTATCGACCATCGATTTGCTTCGAGAGCAGAATGAAAAGCTTCAGAGCATCAAGGACGGTCTGTCCGCGCAGTCGTGCGCCATGGCGAATGACGCAGCGGCTGTTTCGGGTGCCAGTGACGCTATCAATAACGCAATTCATACCGGTGCGACCAACCTTGGCCAAGCCCAGACGGACTTGGGCCAAAACGCGCTGCCGAAGGCCTCGAGCGCGCTCGACTCTTTTGCTGCCGTTTCGGGCGACCTGACCGGTATCGTCTCGGGTATGACACCTACACTTGCAAATGCGCGCGGCACGTTGGCGCAGCTTAGCGCTACGCTCGGCCAGGCCAAGACCACGCTGTCCCAGACCGATTCCTCGCTTGCCAAGGTCCAGGACAAGCTTGCAACCGCCGCCAACGACATCGCGGCGCTACAGACCTCCGAGTCCATGGGCGAGCTGGCCGACCTGATGGGCGTCGACGTCAATGACGTCGCAGACTTCATGGCATCTCCGGTTGAGCTCGCGTCCAAGTCGATCTATCCGGTTAAGAGCTTCGGCTCGGGCATTGCCCCGTTCTATACCAACCTGGCGCTTTGGGTGGGCGGCTACGTGCTTATCGCCATCTACAAGCTCGAGGTCGATCGCGAGGGCATCGGCAGCTTTACCGCGCGTCAGGGCTACTTTGGCCGCTGGTTGCTCCTGGTGATCCTGGGCGCGTTGCAGGCCATCATCGTTACGGTAGGCGATCTGGTGATTGGCGTGCAGTGCGTCAGCCCGCTGCTGTTCGTGCTGGGCGGCATCGCCATTTCGTTCACCTACGTCAATATGATCTATGCGCTGTCCACCACGTTTAAGCATATCGGCAAGGCTATCGGCGTCATTCTCGTCATCGTGCAGATCCCGGGTTCGTCGGGCATGTACCCCATCGAGATGATGCCCGGCTTCTTCCAGTGGCTGCACCCGCTGCTGCCCATTACCTACGGCATCAATCTGCTGCGCGAGACAGTCGGCGGCATGTATTCGTTCAACTACCTGTTTAACCTGTGCATTCTGGGCGTGTTCTTGATCGTGGCGCTCTTTATCGGCCTGCAGCTGCGTCCGCTGCTGCTCAACCTTAACCTGCTCTTTGATAAACAGCTCTCCACGACCGGTATGATGATTTGCGAGTCCAACGACCTTCCGCGCCAGCGCTACTCGCTGCGCACGGCCATGCGCGTCATGCTCGATTCCGATTCGTACCGTCGCGAACTGCTCGATCATGCGGTCGCCTTTGAACATCGCTACCCGTACTACATCAAGGGCGGTTTTGCCGCCGTGGTGGGCGTTCAGGTCCTGCTCTTTGTCCTGTCGACGGTTCTCGATATCGACAATAACGGCAAGATCATCCTGCTTGTCATTTGGATCATCTCGGTTATTGCCATCTGCGGCTGGCTTATCAATATCGAATATATCCGAGCGAGCCTCAATACCCAGATGCGCATCTCGGCGCTTTCGGATGAGGACCTGCGTCGCGAGATGCGCGAACACACGGCCGCCATTCCTGCCGCCCGCCACATGTTTGGCCTCAACGCCAGCGAGCGTGGTGCCAAGGGCGGCGATCAGTCCACGGGCCGCTTGCCGCATATCGGCTCGCACCATAAATCTCAGGGCAGCGACAGCACAGCCACAAATGATGGAGATACCACCGCGCTTGGCAAGCACTCCAAAGGAGGTGAGGCATAAATGAAGAACATCCTGCATCTGTTTAAGCGCGATGTCCAAAACGTGTCTCGCTCCGTGATCGGCTTGGTTGTCGTGATGGGCCTCATTATCGTACCGTGTCTGTACGCGTGGTTTAACATCGCCGGCAGCTGGGATCCGTACGGCAACACCGGCAATCTTAAGATCGCCGTGGTCAACACCGATGAGGGCTACGAGAGCGATTTGATCCCCGTCGAGGTTAACGTGGGCGAAAACGTGACCGCCACCCTACGCGGCAACGAGAGCTTCGATTGGGTTGTGCTCAACAATCGCGAAAAGGCTATCGAGGGCGTTAAGTCGGGCGCGTACTATGCTGCCGTCGTTATCCCCAAAACGTTTAGCGCTGACATGATGACGCTTTTCTCGACCGACGTGAAACACGCCGATATCGAGTTTTACGAGAACCAGAAGGCCAACGCCATCGCGCAGATCGTGACCGAGAAGGGTTCGAGTGCCGTTCAGAGCCAAGTTAACGAAACTTTTACCGAGACCATTACGAGCATCGGTCTTAAGACGGTGTCCAGCCTGCTCGATTACATGAGCACCGACCAGGTCAGCAACTTTATCGCAAACCTGTCCTCGACGCTCGGCGATTCGATTGAGGACCTGCGAGACGTTCAGGCAAATGCTTCGTCGCTGGCGGGCATTTTGAGCTCCACGTCCGATTCGTTGACGTCGGCGAGCGGTATGCTCCAGCAGACGGGTACGGTCGATGAGTCGACCAAGCGGTTGATGGAGCATGCCAAGAGCGGCATGAGCGATTCCAAAGAAGCGCTGAAGGCCGCCAACGACGCCATCAACGCCGCGATTGACGGAAGCGCTGGCTCGTTCGACAACGTGTCCGCCGAGCTTGCGAAGGCATTCGATGCCGCGAATCAGCATGTTTACCTTACGGTGTCTCAGCTCAACGATGCCGCGGCGGCGCTCAATACACGTGCCGACGATATCGACGCCACGGCCGACCAGCTCCGCGGCTTTGCCGAGCAGGTCAGTGACGAAAAGCTCCAGGAGAGCCTCAAGGCTGTGGCAACAGCGGTGAACAGGATCTCGGTCGAGTATCGCAACAGCGCCAAGGACCTGACGGCAACTGCTAAGTTCCTTTCTGACAGCATGGCAGAGGTCAACAGCACGCGTGCCGAAGTCGACCAGGCCATCGCCGATGCCAAGGCGGGCATTTCGGGCGCCAAGTCCGACTACGACTCCACGTTCTCGGTCAAGGCAAAGGAGCTCAAGAAGACGGTTTCAGGCATCCTGGACTCGCTGGATGGCATCTCGGGCGATCTGGATAGCGCCG
>USMR01000123.1 GCA_900555815.1 uncultured Collinsella sp. | reverse complement strand
AGCCGACCTGCTGCCACAGGGTCAGGATGATAAGGCCCCAGAAGCCAGCAGCAGAGTTAAGAGCGATGAGCTGGGCGCCCACGTTGGAGAGCAGGCAGTTGATCAGAATCTGCCAAATGTAGCCCAGCACGATGCCGCCGATCAGGTTAGGCATAAAGAAGATCGTACGGAAGATGTTGGTGCCTTTGAGCGCCTTGCGGGTGAGCGCCTGCGCAATGGCCAGGGCGATCACGTTGATGAGCACCGTCGACAGGAAGGCAAACGCCACGGTAAAGAAGAACGACGTGGAGAACTGCGGATCGGACAGCGCGCGCACGTAGTTCTCGATACCGACAAAGTGCGCGTTACTAATGATAATAAACTGGCAGAACGAGAGATAGAAGCCCTGGATAAAAGGGATCACGAACCCGATCATAAACGCCAGGCACGTGGGCAGCATAAAGAGCGGCCACCAGCGCTTGAGTGCTTTGCCCATAAAAGGGTCCTTTCAATATGCAGGGGGCGGGCAAACCAACGTCTGCCCGCCCCCTGTCGCTAATCAGATAGCTTGGGCAGCAACTGCTTACTCGGAAGCGGCCTTCTCGGTCTTCCAGCCATCGACGAAGGCGTTCTTGACGCCGTCCCACTTGCTGTTATCGGCAGCGTAGGCAATCAGAGCCTGCTTGAGGTTCTTCTTCCACTCCTCGGAGGGAATGTAGACGAAGTCCCAAGCGACGGTCTTCTTGCCGTCCTTGGCCATGGCAACGGCCTGCTGCGAGAAGACGTTGGTGGTCTCCTTGGCGCTCTTGAACGGAGCGGTCAGACCCATCTTGTCGGCGATGATGCTGGTCGGGGTGTCAGCGGTGACGCACCAATACATGAAGTCCTCGGTGGCCTTCTGGGCATCCTCGGAAGCCTGGGAACTGACGCACCAGTAGTTCTCGCCGCCGGAGCACAGGCCCTGGTTCTCCTCGCCGTCAACACCGATGTAGATCGGCATCATGCCAATCTGATCGTCGGTCATGCCGGCCTTGACGAGGTCAGAGTAGGCCCAAGAGCCGTTCTGGTAGAAGACGGCCTTGCCGGTTGCGAACTCGTTGGTGGCGTCGTCGCCGGTCTTGGAAGCAAGCTGCGAAGGATCGCAGGTGGAGTCGGTGATGTACAGGTCGAAGATCTGCTTGTAGTTGTCGAGGAACTCACCCTTGATCTCGTCGTCCTCCTGGTTGTGCTCCTTCTCAAACTCGTAGTAGAGCGGCATGTTGGCAAGGTGGGTGGTGTAGCGCCAGCTGGAGGAGTCGTCCATGCCGGCGGAAGTGAAGGCACCCTCGACACCAAGCTCGTCCTTGCGGGCTTGGATGTCATCGGCACAAGCCTTCAGCTTGTCGAAGGAGTTGATGTCCTCGGCCTTGTAGCCAGCCTTCTCGAGCAGCTGCTTGTTGTAAATAATGCCGAAGCTCTCCTGAACCCAGTCGATGCACACATCTTTGCCGTCGGACTGCAGAGCCAGGGAGTCATCAATGAGCTCACCGCGGAGCTTGGTATCAGACAGGTCGGCGCAGTAATCCTTCCAGTTCTTAAGACCGGTGGGGCCGTTGACCTGGAACAGGGTCGGAGCGGAGCTCTTGGACATCTCGGACTTAAGCTTCTCCTCGTAGGTGTTGGAAGCGGCGGTCACGATCTTGACCTCGACGCCCTTCTCCTTCTTATAGGCCTTGGCGATCTCCTTCCACTCCTTGTCGACCTCGGGCTTGAATTGGAGAAAGTAGACCTCGGCAGCGTCACCAGAAGCAGAGGAGCCGGAGCCGGCAGAACCACCGCAACCCACGAGGCCCAGACCAAGAACTGCAGCCGCGGAACCAGCAAAGCCCAGGAACTGCCTTCTGCTCATTTCGTTCTTCATTACAATCCACCCTTTCACACCGTGGCGGCACCCTTTGCCGCCGCCTTCGGAGATTGGCTCGGGGACTTTGCCCCTTTTGCTGATTTGAACGATACGCTATTTGGCTAGTTGTTTGAACAAGTATTAGTAGTGCGGTAGAAAAACTTCGGTGAACGGTATTTTCAACTTGATACTTGACAAGTTTTGTATAAACAATTATTTGTTATCTAATGCAGAGAAAACGCCCGGCCAAGCCGATGTACCGTCGGTTTGACCGGGCGTTTTCTCTTTGAGGCCATGAGTCTCGTCAGGCTGCGAGCTAGCCGGCTATCGCTTGGAATTGACGCGGTAATGGAAGATCTCGGGGTGTGTGCGAGTGTGCGTCACCTCAAACAAGATGCCATCCGAGGTGTACGACTGACTCTCCATGACGGCAACGCAGTTGTATTTGCCGAGGTCAAGATAGCTGCAGTCCTCATCGTTGGCGAGCTCGACACTCACCGTACGACGGCTCGCCATCACTTTGACACCGCGCTTGTGCTCCAGATAGCCGTAAATAGAATCTGCCGCGATCTCGGGAGTCAGGCCCTTGGCGATCGACGCCAAAAAATAGCCATGGTCCACTTGGCGCGCGTTGCCGTTGAGGCTTCGGACACGCACTACGCGAATCAACTCCTCGCCCACCTTAAAGCCCAGGTGACGAGAGAGTTGCTCGGTGCAAACCAGATGTTCGAAAGACTTAACGTCCGTCGATGCAACGGCATTGTTGCGCTTTGCAAACTCGCCAAACGACTCAACCTCTTCGAGTGCGCCCAACATGTCGGTTTCGCCCTTAAGCCAAATAACGCGCACGCCCTTGCCGTGTATGGGCTGCACAAACATCCCGTCGGCCAGCATGCTCAAAGCGCGGCGGACGGTATTGCGCGTGCAGCCAAATTCCGCGGTCAGCTCGGCTTCGGTTGGCAGCATCTCCTGAAACGCATAGGTCCCATTAATGATGCGCGAGCGTATTTCTCGGTAGATTCCTTCGTATATCGCTTTTGGCATTGTTTCACCTCTACATTATTCATTTCCGGCTAGGCACGATAGCATTTCTTAAAGTTGTTTAAACCGAATATCGGTAAAGCGACAGGATTTAACCGTTGACGGTTTCTGTCATGCCCAAATCGGTTTCGCTCAAAACTGCCGGTACGACAATCGTCTGGTCCTCTACAATGAATCCATTGTTTAAACGTTTCCCCACGCGCAACGCGCCTCGATATTCGGAAGGCAGAACATGCTGCAAAAAATCCAACGCTTTGGCGGGGCAATGTTCGCGCCCGCCATGCTGTTTTCTATATCAGGCCTCATGGTCGGCGTCTCCGCTCTCGCAACGACTGCGGACATCGTCGGCGATCTCGCCGTATACGGAACCCCTTGGTACGTTGTTTCGACCATCATCCAGCGCGGCTCGTGGACGGTCTTTAAACGCCTCCCGCTCCTTTTTGCCGTAGCGCTGCCCATCGGTCTTGCCCAAAAACAACCGGCTCGTTGCTGTCTCGAGGCTCTCGTCGCCTATTTTGCCTACTGCTTCTTTTTGAGCGAGATCATTAAGCTGAGCGGAGACAACCTTGGACTTGAGTACCCGTCATCTTTGACCTCCGCCAGCGGTATCACCGTCATCGACGGCATCAAGACGCTCGACACCGGCATTATCGGCCCGCTGGCGGTATCGGCAACCGTCGTTGCCATCCATGACCGCTTCTACGATGCCAAGGTTCCCGATTGGCTCGGCACCTTCTCGGGCTCCTCGCTGGTCTACCTCATCAGCTTTTTTGCCGTGTTTGCCCTTGCTGCTATCTCGGCCGCCATCGTGCCCTACGTATACGATGTAACCGATACGCTGCGTCACGCGCTTGCAGGCGTCGGTCCCTTTGGCGTGGGCATCTTTGTCTTTTTAGAACGAGCACTCGAGCCCTTTGGCCTGCACCACCTGCTCTACATGCCGATCTACTACGACAACCTGGTCATTAACGACGGCATCTACGCCACGTGGAGCAGTTTGCTCCCCATCCTCTCCCATAGCACGCGCCCCCTTAATGAGCTTGCGCCGTGGGCCGGTTTTACCGCCACCGGCTGGGTCAAGCTCTTTGGCCTTCCTGCCATCGCAGCTGCGTTCTACTCCACCGCAAAACCCGAGCGCCGCGCCGGCCTCAGGGTCATCCTTGTTCCCGCCATCATCGCCTCGGTGGTTTGCGGCGTTACCGAGCCACTCGAGTTACTCTTTATGATCACCCACCCCGGGCTCTTATTGCTCTACCACGTCTTAAAGAATAGCCTAGACACAACCATGAATCTCAGTGGCCACGACGGCATCATCTCGGGCGGCCTGATGGAGATGGCAGCCTTCAACTTTATTCCGCTCATGCGCACGCATGCCGGTGCCTATCTTTTGGCGCTCGGTATCGGCCTTGCCTTTAGCCTCATCTTTTTTGTTAGTTTTCGAGCACTCATCTTGGTCTATGACCTTAAGACACCGGGCCGCGAGGATCATGTTGCCAATCGCGCGGCAATCGATTGTTTAACGGGAAGCGACTTTGCCAAAGAGCAATCCCCCAATGACGAGGTCGATAGTCGATCCGATCAAGATCACGTCCTC
>USMR01000122.1 GCA_900555815.1 uncultured Collinsella sp. | reverse complement strand
GATGAGACCGGCGATCTCAGTCTTGCCGATGGTCAGGCTAAAGTCATCGACTGCCTTAAGGCCGCCGAATTCAATGCCCAGGTGGATGCACTCGAGCGCCGGGCGCTGGCCCAAGTCGCGGTCGGGAACGATGGCGCCAGAAGGATACGGGACCATCTTGCCCTTGTTGAACTCAAACTTACTGGGCATCGGCTGCCACCTCCTTCTTGGAAGCAAAGCGGTCCTTAATGCGTGCGAAGAACGCCTTGAGCTGTGGGTTGTTAGTAAAGACCATGACCAGAATCAACACGATGGCGTAGATGAGCATGCGGTAGTCCGAGAACTGACGGAGCAGCTCGGGGAGCACCGTGAGCAGCGCCGCGGCGATAACGGAGCCGCGCATGTTGCCCAGGCCGCCCAGCACCACGAACACCAGAATGAGGATGGACGTATTGAAGTCGAACTTAGTGGCGGAAAGCTGCGAGAAGTTACCGCCGAACAGGGCTCCGGCAGCACCGGCGAGGGCAGCGGAAACCACGAAGGCGATCATGCGGTACTGGGTGACGGAGATGCCCACAGACTCGGCAGCGATCTTGTTGTCGCGCGCGGCAATAATGGCACGACCGGTACGGCTGCGAACCAGGTTGAGCACAATCACGAGCGCGACCATAACCAGGATTGCGCCGGCAAGGAAGGTCGAATAGGTCGACACGCCCGATGCGCCCTGCGCGCCCTTGATGATGGCGGTGCCGTCCTCGAGCAGGTGCAGGTCGTCGTTCGTAGAGTTACCCGTGATGTTAAAGATCACATGCAGGCCGCGGGAATCGACGCCCACAATGAGGCAGGTGACGACCTCTTTGATGATCTCGCCAAAAGCCAGGGTCACAATGGCCAGATAGTCGCCGCTCAGGCGCAGGACCGGGATACCGATCAAGAAGCCCAAGATGGCAGCGGCGATAGCGCCGACCACAATGCTGATGATCAGACGCATCGGATCGGACGGAACGGTGCTCTCCAGCGCGACGGCAGTGACGATGCCCGTATAGGCACCGACGCTCATAAAGCCCGCGTGGCCCAGCGACAAGTCGCCCGCGATGCCGACGACGAGGTTAAGGGAGATGGCCATGACGATATAGGCCGTGATGGGAACCAGCTGACCGGCGATCATGCGCGGGATCATGTGGTTGGACTGCATAAAGAACACGATGGCGAACGCCACAACGCACATGGCGTACGTGACAAAGTCGTGACGCGTCTGCTTGTCTTTAAGAAACTTCATAACGCTCACCTACACCTTCTCGGGGACGTACTTGCCCAAGAGGCCGGCAGGCTTGACGAGCAGGACGATGATCAAAACACCAAAGACGATGGAGTTGGCAAGGCTCGTGGAAATGTAAGCCTGCGCCATCGCCTCGATGATGCCGATGAGAATGCCGCCGACAAAGGCACCGGGGATGGAGCCGATGCCGCCGAAAACGGCAGCGTCGAAGGCCTTGATGCCAGGCATGGCGCCCGTGGTGGGCTGCAGGACCGGCGAGTAGGAGCACAGGAGCACGCCGGCGATGGCGGCAAGGGCGGAGCCGATGGCGAACGTCATCGAGATGGTGCGGTTGACGTTGATGCCCATGAGCTGAGCGGCGGCCTTGTCCTCGGACACGGCGCGCATGGCCTTGCCCATCTTGGTCTTACCTGTAAAGAACATCAGGCCGGCCATGATAACCAAGCAGGCGACGATGGTGACGAGCGAGACGGCGCTTACGTTAAACTTGGCCAAGAACTCCGGCACCGGGAAGGTGACGAGCGAAGTAAAGTTCTTGGGCGTGGCGCCCCACAGAAGCTGCGCGGCGTTCTGCAGGAAGTAAGACACGCCGATGGCCGTGATCAGAACGGCCAGCGGGCCTGCTTGGCGCAGCGGCTTATAGGCCAGACCCTCAATGAGAACACCGAGAACCGTGCAGACCACACAAGAGAGAACTACAGATGCCCAGCCCGGGAGGCCGAGATACGACGTGGCGCAGAACGAGACATAGGCACCGACCATGATGACATCGCCGTGAGCGAAGTTGAGCATCTTGGCGATACCGTAGACCATGGTGTAGCCCAACGCGATGATGGCGTAGACGCTGCCCATGGACAGGCCGTTGACCAGGTATTGGATAAAGACCGTCATGTTCCACATCCCCCTTTCGAATAGGTTTCCAGTTAATGTATGAAACAGGGACGTTACACTGTCCCTAGATACCAAGCAAGCAGGGAAGGCCAAAACCTCCCCTGCTTGGGATCAAAACCGCTCTATGTAAGGCGGCCAATTAGGCCTGTACGTACTTGCCGTCGGTGATGACGTACGCCGTGGGCTCCTTCTGGACCTGGCCCTTATCGTTCCAGGTGAGCTTGCCGGTCAGACCGTCAACGGTAATCTTGAGCATAGCCTTGGACAGCTTCTCGGCGACCTCGGTCGGATCGGCGTCGACACCAAGACCGGCCTCCTTGACGGCCTCGGCCACCGCGTGCACGCCGTCGTAGGCGTCGGCGGCAAACTGGTCGGGGGTATCGCCGTACTTATCCTTGTAAGCGTTGACGAAGTCGGCGTTCTTCTCGTCGTCAGCGGAGAACGGGGTCATGAGCAGCAGACCCTCGGCAAGAGAGGTATCGAAGCCCTCAACGCCCAGGATGCCGTCCATGCCGTCGCAGCCCATCATCTTGACGTCGTAGCCCATGTCCTTGGCGTTCTTGAGCAGGACGGACGCCGGCGTGTAGTAGATCGGCGCAAAGATCATGGTGGCGCCGGCCTGCTTGGCCTTGGTCAGCTGATTGGTAAAGCTCGTGGCGGAGTCGTCCTTAAAGGTCTCCTCGTCAACAATCTCGAGCTTGGACTCAGCGGCCTGGGCCTTAAAGGAATCTGCGATGCCCGAAGAATAGGCGTCGCCGGAGTTATAGAACAGCACGAACTTTTCGTCCGCATACTTCTGCGCCAGGAACTTGGCAGCGTTGACACCCTGGTTGGGGTCGGTGAAGCAAACCTGGAAGACGCAATCCTTGCCGTCGGTGACGTCCTCGGAGGACGCGGACGGGGTGATCATGAACGTCTTGGGGTCGTTACCGCACTCGGCGGCAACGGCAACCGACGCACCCGTGGTGGTCGGGCCGACGAGGGCCTGCATGCCCCAGTCGAGCAGGGTGTTGAAGGCGTTGACGGCCTTCTCGCCGTCGGCCTGGTCATCCTCGGCCTTGCTGGCAAGCGGCAGCTCCTTGGTCGAGAAATCCTTGCAGCCAAGCTCGACACCCTGGGTAACGGACTTGCCGTAGGACGCGTTGGCGCCGGTCAGCGGGCCGATGGTACCGATCTTAAACGAAGCGTCGCTCGAAGCGGAACCGCTGTCGCCGCCGTTGGAGGAGCAGCCAGCTAGAATGGACATCGCCCCCAGACCTGCTGCGCTCGCGATAACGCTCCTGCGATTCATAACAGGGTTCAATGACTTACCGGTGAGGCTCGACATGCGGCTCTCCTCTCAAATCTCGTCGGGTTTCGGTTACCCGACAGGCCATCCTTCGCCGTGTTCGGCGTTCGCAAAATACTAGACGCTTTAGTTAAGGAAAGTGGCGATTATTTCAACTTTTCTTTGGATTTGTTCATTTATCCATAATTCTGCGTATTTCTATTACTTTATGCAGTAATGCCACTTTATTGTGTGAAAGTAATGTTTCCGTTCTGTTACAGGCGTCCCTGCCCTGAATAAAACGGCCTCACCGGTCGCGCTTTATGCGCACTTAGGCGGCGATGTACTTGCCGTCCTGGATCACATAGGCTGTCCATGCCGTCGACACCCATTAGTGTCATGTCGTAGCTCATGTCCTTGGCGTTCTTGAGCAAAACGGACGCTGGGGTGTAATAGATCGGGGCAAAAATAAGCGTGGCTCCAACAAGGAAACTCCTGCGGTTAAGTACGTTGTTGATGCTAAACATGGTGTCCCCCTTTTTCGCTGGCCGCAGCGCGGCCGTCTTGCGGTACGGGGCAAACCTTATGGCGCAAACGTTGACAGTTTGTTACGGAGTTCCGTTTGTAGCGAGCATGTTTCCAATGTTTCCGCAGCGTTTCGGGGGTGCCGTTTTGTGCGACTCCTGTTGCCTGGCGAGCACGCGCCCTCGGTTCACGCTAGAATGCACTCAACCTTTAAGCGGTTAATCCATCCATAAGATGCACGAAGGAGCTATCTATGAGCGAACCCCTGCGCACCGTGAACGTCGGTCTGATCGGTCTGGGAACCGTCGGCGGCGGCGTGGCCCGTCTGATCAACAGCCACCACGATGAGTACCTGGCAGCCTACGGCATCGACCTTAAGCTGACCCGCGCCTGCGCGCTTGCCTGGGAGCAGGCCGAAGCCGCCGGTATTGAGCGCGAGGCCTTTACGAGCGACTGGCACGACGTCGTCACCGACCCCGCCGTCGATATCGTCGTCGAGCTCATCGGCGGCGAGCACCCCGCGACCGAAATCTTCACCACCGCCTTCGAGAACGGCAAGCATGTCGTC
>USMR01000121.1 GCA_900555815.1 uncultured Collinsella sp. | reverse complement strand
GGTTATCCTGCCAGGCATCTGTCTTTTTCGTCTCCACCTGAACATCCTGATCAGCTTTTGCCTGGACGCCCTGCACGGCCAGAACGTTATTAAGCCGATCTATGGCCGTTGCCACGTCCGCATCCAGGGCTTCCTGCTCCTTGAATAATTCAGCTAAGGTTTCTACCCTCTGTTCTATTACGTCTCTAGCGACTTTTAGCGTTTCCGCATAAGCTATGTACAAGGCATCCCCGGACTTGCCGCGCACGTCGCCCAGACGGCCAAACGGCAACATAGCCACGCAAGTCGCAAGCAGATACACCGAGCTTACCAGTTGAATGCGATCGAGGCCCACGCCCAGCTCCTTTTGCATCACGGGCAGTGCCACGGTCACGACGGTCGAATCCAGACACACCATAAACGTCATGATGAGCACGGTAAACAGATTCGCCCATTTGTTCTTGGCATGGGTGTCGCCCTCTAGGGCAAGGTGCTCGCGGCGCAGCTGCTCTGCAGTTTTCTCCATATCCATCCTTTCGAGTGGCACAACGCAAAAACGGGGCCCCAATCGCCTGCAAACAGCCGCGATTGGGGTCCCGCCTACGGAATCGGAACGAAAGGTCGCCGAAGCTTTCTGCCAGCATCGGCACCTTGCACGAACGCTAGCCTAGCACTGCTCGAGTGCCTGCTCAAGGTCGGCAATCAGGTCGGCCGTGTCCTCGAGGCCGCACGACAGGCGCACCATGTCGGCGGAGATGCCACAGGCGATGAGCTCCTCATCGTTCATCTGGCGATGCGGGGCGTTAGCAGGATGCAGGCAGCAAGTGCGGGCGTCGGCCACGTGCGTGGCGATCTGGGCGAGCTTGAGGCTCTTCATAAAGGTCTCGGCCGCTGCGCGACCACCGTTAAAGCCAAAGCTCACAACGCCGCACGTACCGTTGGGCATGTACTTCTGAGCCATGTCATAGTACTTATCGCCCTCCAGGCCCGGATAGCTCACGAAACGCACCTTGGGATGGCTCTGCAGGAACTTGGCAACGGCCAGGCCGTTCTCACAATGACGCGGCATGCGCACATGCAGGCTCTCGAGCGAGCTGTTCAGGAAGAAGGCCGCCTGCGGGTTCTGCATGGGGCCGAGGTCGCGCATAAGCTGCGCGGTTGCCTTGGTAATGAAGGCGCCCTCGCGACCGAACTTCTCGGCATACGTCACGCCGTGGTAGCTCTCATCGGGCGTGGTAAGACCCGGGAACTTGTCCGCATGGGCCATCCAGTCAAACTGGCCGTGGTCGACGATCACGCCGCCCAGGTAGGCAGCATGTCCATCCATGTACTTAGTGGTGGAGTGCGTAACGATGTCGGCGCCCCACTCAAAGGGACGGCACATCACGGGCGTCGGGAAGGTGTTGTCCACCATCAGCGGCACGCCGTGGTCATGCGCGGCCTTGGCAAAGCGCTCAATATCGAGCACGGCAAGGGCGGGGTTGGCGATCGTCTCGCCAAAGACAAGCTTGGTATTGGGCTCAAAGGCTGCCTCGAGCTCCTCATCGGTGCAGTCGGGGGCAACGAACGTGCAGGTCAAGCCCATGCGACCCATGGTATGAGCCAGCAGGTTGTAGGTACCGCCGTAAATAGCAGAGCTAGCGACCACATGGTCGCCAGCACCGGCCACGTTAAAGATCGCGAGGAAGTTCGCAGCCATGCCCGAGCTCGTGAGCATCGCGGCGGAGCCGCCCTCCATCTCGCAGATCTTGGCGGCAACCAGATCGCACGTGGGGTTCTGCAGACGGCTATAGAAGTAGCCCGACTCCTCCAGGTCGAAAAGCTTGCCCATGTGCTCGGACGTGTCGTACTTCCACGTGGTGGACTGGTAGATGGGCACCTGGCGCGGCTCCGCGTCGCCCGGGCGATAGCCGCCCTGAACACAAGTGGTACCGATAGTCTGCTCGCTCATATCTAGCTCCCTTGCCTGGGTTACGTTTTATTCGGTTCACGATACCGCTACCCCGCACCCCTCTCAACCCATCCACAAAGTAGGTTATGGGGCAAATTGATCAGGAGTATTTATCTCAAGCCTTGGGCATTTGCTCGATAGATAAAAATGAGGCATACATGAAGCTCTCGATAATTACATGCACCGTCACGGGTACTATAGGCGGGTACACCGTGACCAAGGAGACAACGATGAAGCAAATCGATACGGCCCAGCTCGACATCACCGCCTGTCAGGCTCAGGCTGCCGAATATCACGCCCGTGGCTTTAACTGCGCACAGGCCGTCGCCTGCACGCTCGCACCTGCCGTCGGCCTCGACCCCCAGACCGCCTTTACCCTCACCGAGGGATTTGGCGCCGGCATGGGCGGCATGACCGAAACCTGCGGCGCCATCTCGGGCGCCGTGGCCATCATGGGCTTTGTGATGAGCGACGGCATGGAAAACCCCAAGACCAAGGGCCAGACCTACAAGCTGTCGCGCGAAATCGCCAAGCGTTTTGGCGAGAAGAACACGACGACCGTCTGCGGCACGCTCAAGGGCATCGGATCGGACAAGGGTCCGCTCCGCAGCTGCCCCGGCTGCATCGATGATGCCGTCGAGATCGCCTGCGATGTGCTAAAGCAGCTCGCCGAGTAAACGGCAGCGACAGAAAAACGACTGCCGGCGCGCTTGGGATCCGTCCACAAGCACGCCGGCAGTCGCCGTTAGAACTCCGCAAACTCGGGAGCGCCGACCTCAATCTCCTCGCGCCCTGCCATAAGCTCGCGCATCTTAGCGCAAAACGGCTCCTGCTCCCCTGTCTTAAACACCAAATGAACCGTCACGGCATCCGCGTAATCGATATCCGAAACCTTGGCACCCGAATCCTGCGCCAAGCGAAGCACCTGCTCATACTGCGGATAGGCCACATGCACGTCAACAGGCACGACACTCGTCATCTCGACGATCTGCCCAGCCTCCCGAGCAGCTGCCACCGCCGCCTGCGTCGCCGCAGTATAGGCACGTACCAAGCCACCAGGTCCCAGCAGCGTGCCACCAAAATAGCGCGTCACTACGCAGCAAACATTTTTGAGCCCCACGCCGCGCAGCACCTCGAGCGTCGGCATGCCGCTCGTACGGCTCGGCTCACCGTCATCGCTCTGGCGTTCACGTCCATCGACCAAAATCCACGCGGGAACATTGTGTCGAGCGTCGTAATGACGTTTGCGAACGGTCTCGATAAAGGCATTCGCCTCATCCTCGGACTCAATATGGACCAGCTGGGCAATAAACCGGCTCTTGCGGTCAACGAACTCGCCCGTAGCCTCAATATTCGATTGCAAAGTAAAATAGCTGTCCAACAAAGCCCCTCAACAACAAGCAAAGCAACAAACAGCCTCAATAATACGATAACCCTAGTAAAAAGAATGGCAACGCCGATGATTCCGTCAACGAAGGCGAGAACCCGTCGGCGCGAGCAAGTTGCCTTGAAAGACGAGGGCATTGACCTTATGGTCATGCCCGAAGGCTTGAAAGGCAGATTGCCGCGCTGACGGGTTCGCAGCGTCAACATAGTTGCTGAGTGGGCCTATAAGCCGGGTTCTGTCGTAAACGGTCATTTATCTTGTCTGCACGTTACCGTGCAGCTCCACGCACGCTACCCGAACGCGGACCGGGCCGGCCCATAGCGTTCCTATTCGCGCTTGCTCCGGATGGGGCTTGCCAAGCCGCCGTGTTACCACGACGCTGGTGGTCTCTTACACCACCGTTTCAGCTTTTCCCTTTACGCCTTGCGGCGCAGGTGGGAGTCTTCTTTTCTGCGGCGCTTTCCGTCGGATCACTCCGCCCGGCCGTTAGCCGGCATCCCGCCCTCTGGAGCCCGGACTTTCCTCACGCGTGCTGCAAGCAGCACATCGCGCGACCGTCTGGCCCACTCAGCAGTGCAAGAGTGTAGCACACCGTTGCCACAGGCAATGGCACAACGCAAACGCTCGACACGATAAACCAAGAACCGCCATGCGCTACAATGGTCCTGTCGATGGGCAACGTCGTCAGTCGAGACGCGACCGCGCTCCGCACCCCTCCGTCTACTCGGTGTGTTCCCGCCTCCTCCCCGAGGCGGGATGTCGGCATTTTTCATGCACCGACAACCCAATAGCAAACAGACAGCCCGGGTAGCATTGTGCACGGGTAGCATCGCGCACCTCGGCAGCAAATACAAAAAGGGACCCGTCCATTGCGGACGGATCCCTTAAAACAAGTGATCGTCAAACCGATTTACTCGGCGTCGGTCTCCTCGTCCTTCTTCTCGGAAGGCAGCGGGGTAACCTCGATCTCGAAGCCCAAAGTCTCAGCAGCGGACTTCATGGACAGGGAGATACGACGACGGTCGAGGTCGATCTCCATGACCTTGACCTGAACCTTGTCGCCCACGTGGGTGACCTGAGAAGGCTGATCGACGTGCTTGTTGGCCATCTCGGAGATGTGCACCAGGCCCTCGATGCCGTCGCCGAGCTCCACGAAGACGCCGAAGGGCACGAGCTTGGTGACCTTGCCCTCAACGATAGCACCCTGAGGAT